>JAQGMP010000305.1 GCA_028292285.1 Variovorax sp.
CGGATGGTGTTGGGGTATACGCCCGGCGGGGCGGCCGACGCGGTGGCGCGCGATCTCGCCCCGCTGATGGCAAAAACTCTGGGCCAACCTGTGGTGGTCGACTACAGGCCCGGAGCCGGTGGCGCCATCGGCGCCGAGGCAGTGGCAGCAGCGCCTGCTGATGGATACACGATCGGTCTGATCGACGGTGCGCCGCTCACGATCATCCCGAACGCACGCAAGGTGCTGTACGACCCGCAGTCTTCCTTCAGCTATGTAGGAGTGGTCGCCAAGGCACCGCTGGTGATCCTGGTGCACCCCTCCGTGCCGGCGAAAAACCTGAGCGAACTGCTGGCGATGGCCAAGAGCAAGCCCGGTACGGTGAGCTATTCAACCTCGGGCCTCGGCACGTTCCATCAGATGGCTGCCGAACTGCTCGGCGCTGCCACCGGCACGTCGATGCTGCACGTGCCCTACAAAGGCGCCGCGCCGGCGTTGACCGACCTGATGGGCGGCGCTGTCCAGGTGTCGTTCGCGACCATCGCACCGGCAGCGCCGATCGTACAAAGCGGCAGAGCCCGTGCCATCGCCGTTACTTCGACCCGGGAGGTGCCGGCATTCCCCGGCATCAAGCCGGTCGCCGACCAGGGGGTGCCCGGCTACGACGCACAGGGCTGGTTCGTGATCGCAGGCCCGAAGGGCATGCCGGCGGCGGTGGTTCAGCGACTCAACGCATCGCTGAATGCCGCTCTCAATACGCCTTCGATGCGCGACAGGCTGCTCGCCTTGGGCAACGACGTGGCGGCAGGGACACCGACCGCTGCCACTGAACTGGTGACGGGCGACTACCAAAAGTGGGGCAAGGTCATACGCGACCAGCACCTTCGCTTCGATTGAACAGCGCACTTTCCTCCTTTTTTCACCACCGCTATCTACAGGACCACCATGACCACCGCACTCCGCAAAACCGTGACCGACGCTACGTCCGATACCACCAACCTCGCTGCAGCACCGCTGTTGGAGATCGACGGCGCCGTCGCCACCATCACCCTGCGTCGTCCTGCAACGCACAACCGCATCGAGCCGGACGATGTGCCGGCACTGCGCAGCTACCTCCGAGATCTGAACGCCAACGCTGCGGTGCGTGTGATTGTTTTCGGCAGCACGGGCAAGAGCTTCAGTTCGGGCTTCGACCTGACGCAGCTGGGCACGGCCGCGACCGCCGGCGAGAACCAGTTCGAACAGCTCTGCGATGAGATCGAGAACGCCCGCGCCGTCATCATCGCGAAGCTGCACGGCCCGGTGTACGGTGGCTCGACCGATCTGGCGCTCGCATGCGATTTTCGGCTCGGCGTGCGCGGCATGCGCATGTTCATGCCGGCGGCGCGACTGGGGTTGCACTACTACGGCCATGGTATTCGCCGCTGGGTCTCGCGGCTCGGACTCGGTGCTGCCAAGAAGCTGTTCCTGACCTCGCGCCCGATCGACAGCGAAGAGATGCTGCGCATCGGCTATCTCGATGCGCTGGTCGAGCCGCAGGCGCTCGATGCCGAGCTTGCTTCGTGGGTCGCCGACCTTCTGTCCATGGCGCCGATCCCACTGGTCTCGATGAAGGCGACGCTCAATGAAACCGCACGTGGGCACTACGACGAGCAGGCTGCCCGCGCGGCCTCGGTCGCCAGCCTCAAGACGCGCGATGTCGGTGAAGCGCTCGCCGCGTTCGCCGAACGCCGCACGCCCCGTTTCACGGGAAGCTGAACGACGCCATGACCCCACGACAAGAACTCCCGCTTGCGGGCGTGCGCGTGCTCGAGCTTGGACAGATCATGGCAGCCCCGATCTGCGGGCTGATGCTGTCCGACATGGGCGCAGACGTCATCAAGATCGAGAAGTTTCCTGCGGGCGACGATTCGCGCGGCTATGCCAAGCCCGGCGATCCGGGCCTGGCGCCGAGCTTCATGATGCTCAATCGAGGCAAGCGATCGGTGGCGGTCGACATCCGCAAGCCGGCCGGCCAGGCCGTGATCAAGCGGCTCGCAGCGGGCTGCGACATCGTTACGGAGAACTATCGACGCGGCAAGCTCGAAGCGCTCGGGCTCGGCTACCAGCATCTGCATGCCGTCAACCCGAAGCTGGTCTATTGCTCGATCACCGGCTACGGCCCCAACGGGCCGCTCAGCGACAAGGGTGGCTTCGACCTGGTGTTGCAGGCGTTCTCGGGTCTCATCAGCGTGACTGGGTCGCTCGAAGGTGAACTGGCCAAGCCGGGCAACTCGGTGGCGGACATCAATGCCGGCATCCTCGCGGCGCTGGGCAGTCTCACAGCCTACATCAGGCGCCTGCGCACCGGCGAAGGCGGCAAGGTCGAGACCTCGTTGCTGCAGGCGTCGCTGCAGCAGATGTACTGGTTCGCCGCGAGCTATTTCTCGAACGGATCGATCGCGCGCCCGATGGGCACGGCGCATCCGCTGATCGCGCCGTACCAGACCTTTCGCTGCAAGGAAGGCGCGATCGCGCTGGGCGGCGGCAATCAGGCCAACTGGCAACGCATCGCTGAAGTGCTGGGCCATCCCGAGTGGCTGCAGGACGCGCGCTTTCAATCCGGCCGCGACCGACTTGGCCATCAGAGCGTGCTGGAAGAGCTGATCACCGAGGCGCTGGCGTCGCATACGGCCAACCACTGGGTAGAAGTGCTGGATGCTGCCGGCGTGCCGGTCGGCCCGGTCAATAACGTGAAGGAGGCGCTGGAACATGAACAGTCGCGCGCGGTTTCGATGGTGGTCGAGGCGGATCATGGGGATGGCGGCACGACGCGTTCGCTTGGCTTGCCTATCCACTTCGATGGCGATGCGCCGTACGCGCGGTCTGCCGCACCGCGGGTCGGCCAACAGACGTACGAGGTGCTGCGCGAGTTCGGCTTCAGCGAGGGAGAGATTGCAGAGCTGGATGGAACCGGGGCGGTCTGCCAGGCTCGGCAAAATGAGTTCCAACCCGCTATTTGAGTTGTTGCGATTTGCAGTGACCTCAAGCGCGTTTGCGCCGGATAGGGTGCCGTGCCGAATGCCAATGCATAGCGCTGGTCTAGTTCGCCAGCTTGACGGAATTGCGAAACCGAAGCGTCATGGCGCAGTCCGAATGGTTTCAGCGGCTCATCGGTAGCGTGGTAACTGCCGGTCGTCTTGTCGTGGCGACAGCCGTTCTTGTCCAAACTGCCACCGTGCCTAAGCACCCAGACGCAAGGCGGGTGCCGCCACGGCAAGCAGGATCTTTTTCATTTGTTCTTCATCGCTCCAAAGGAAAGCCGAGCATGGGACCTGCGCGGCAAATGTGAACAAATTATTCCTGCTTGCGCATGATATTTGTTGGCTACGGGATGTTGCATTGGGAACTGCTTGCGCGCCAAGACGGCTCACGGTCAGCTTTAGTCCACGGAGGAGCCGCCTCCTTGCGACTGGTCCCTGGCGATGGTGCCTTGGCCAAGCTCGCTACCGACTACAGCACATGGGCCTTCACCAGCCGTGCAACCCGGTTGACACCGCATTGCAGATCGTGGGGCGTTGGCTGATGGACCGGCTGCTATATAAAGTGCTTGCCGATGTGCACGCCGCCGACGCGGCCACCGCGCGCATTGCTGCCTTCGCTCAGCGAGCGCCCACGCGCTACGGCCCGCAGCGCGCGCAGGCAGCTTGCGGCGCCGCACTCACCAGCGCTGACCGATGCAAAGCCGCCTCGCATAGAACCTGTTATTGGCTGAGTTCAGACGTAGCTGGCGCAGAGTTCGCCTTCCGCCTGCATGGCAACGAAGCCGCTGTAGTCCGCCTTCCAACCCGTGCCAGCGCGCGCTGTGAGCGCCGACAACTCCTTCAGGGTCGCGCTGCCCTCAGCCCGCAACTGGGCTTCGAAGGCTGCGAGATCCGGAAAGTGCTGCAGCGCCTCCCACCAGATCGCACGGCCCGCCAAAAAGCCGTTGGCGCCGGCCGCGTAGGCGTACTGCATGACACGCACAAACTGGCTCGGCGTCACCCCCGCTGACAGCATGACCCAGGGGATGCCCGCGTCTTTGCAGATTGCGCCCATGTCGTCGAAGTACGCTTGCGCCTTGCTCGCCGCATCGCCATCGCCATGGGCCGGCAGTCCGGCACCGGGCAGTGGACTTTCGAGCTTGAACAGATCGACACCGTACTTCGGCTTGGCGAACTCGCGCACGCTGTCGAGCACCAGCTCGGGCATTTTCTCGGGCGACTCCACATAGTCGGTTGTGTGGCGCTCGCTCTTGGGAAACGGGTAGACCAGCAGTTCCAGCACCAACGGGATATCGAAGGTGCGGCACTCGGCGCCGATCTTTTCCACATACTGCTGCTGGTGCGCGATGATGTCTGGCTCGGCATCGGGCCGGTACCAGGCAAGCACCTTCACGCCGTCACCGCCTGCACGCTTGATCTTCTCGACGCTCCAGTCGTTGATCGAGTGCGAAACACGTCCGCCAGCGGTGTCTTTGAAACGATGGTCTTCGAGTGTCACCACCAGCCCGGTGTGGGCCGGCAACTTTTCCAGACCCGCGGGGAACGCAAAGTTCGGGTCGAACAGCATGGCGCTCGCGTGCGGGCCCAGTACGTCGACCAGCACGCGCTTGACGTCGATCATGTCGGCGAAGGCGACATCGGCCGGAGCAATACCCCTCTTTTTGCCGATCAGGTTGGCGATCGGTGGGCGCTGGTCAAGCGCCACCATGGTGAAGTGCCCTGCAGGTGTCGCCATGCGACGCAGACCCCATTGCTTGCCCAGATTCAGATTGGCCATGTGTGTGCTCCTAGATACCTCGAAGAAATGAAAGAGTCGCTGGCAGGCCGGGCGCGCCTGCGCGCCCGCCTGCGTGCCGGCACTTGAGTGCCGCCGCCGCAGAAGAAAACCGGAATGCCTCTGCCACCGGTAGTCCGGCGCCGAGTGCAAACGCAAACGCGCCGTGGAAAACATCGCCAGCGCCTGTCGTGTCCACTACATCGACCGAAAAAGCCGGAACGCGATGCAACGCGGTGCCCTCCAGCCACGCAACGCCCTCCTCGCCCAGCGTCACCGCGGCAAGCCGGCACCCGCGCGCCTGTGCGAAGAGCAGACCCTGTTCTGTGTTGGACACGCCTGCAAAGGCGGCGAGCGCGGGCGCAGCAAAGACGGCGTAGTCAGTCAGAGGCAGCAAAGACTCGAAGACCGCCGCATCGGCCATGTCGCCGTCGAGCACCGTGATGACGCCGCAAGATCGCGCGGCAGTGAACAACGCATGCGCGCCTTCAGGCCAGCGTGGATCGGCGAGCACCGCGTCGGCATCGCGCACGGTGTCGAGCGGCAGCCATGCGGGATCAACAGGCAACGCACCACCGCGAAAGTTGACGATCATCCGCTCGCCTGCGGCGTCCACCACGATGCCTGACACCGAAGACCGGGCGCCGTCGAACAGACGAAAGTGATCGACATTAACGCCCAGGATGGTTAGTTCTTCGTGCATGGCTCGGCCGGCGCTGTCCTTGCCGGCACGACCCCAGAACTGCACGTCAGCGCCGAGCCGAGCTGCGGCGACCGAAGCGTTGGCTGCCATGCCGCCGCCACCCTCCTGCAGGTCAATTGCGCGGCTTTTGCCCCCGCCTGATGGCAGGCGCTCAACGTTCCAGGTGACGTCGAACGCCGACAGCCCGAGGCACACGAGCTTTGGCCTGCGCGAGTTGGCCGCGCCAGTGGCCAACTCATCGATCGTTGTGATCTCAGGCACGCAGCACTTCCCCGCTTGCAGCGTCGAAGAGATGTGCCTTGTCGGTATCGAATCCGAAATGCAAGGTGTCGCCGGGCGCCACGGGCAATTCGGGCGCCACGCGGGCCACCAGACGCACGCCGCCGCGGTTGAAGTACACCAGCGTGTCGGACCCAAGCGGCTCCACCACGCTCACTGTGGCCCGGATACCGCTGTGCTCACCGGCGGGCAACACCCGAAGGTGTTCGGGGCGCAGGCCCAGAACAGCCTTGGCAGGCGACGCACTGCGCAGCGCCGTCAGTCGTCCCGGCGGGAGCGCCAGCATCGCGCCATCGTCCAATCGCAAGCTGTCGCCCTCGAATGCCACATCGAAAAAATTCATGGTGGGCGAGCCGATGAAGCTCGCCACGAACTGGTTCGCCGGATTGCGGTAGACCTCGGCCGGCGTGCCGAACTGCTGCACCACGCCCGCTTTCAGCACCACGATGCGGTCGGCCATCGTCATCGCTTCGACTTGGTCGTGGGTAACGAAGACCATGGTGGTCTTCAGTTGCTGCGACAGCGCCTTGATCTCGGTGCGCACTTCCCCGCGCAACTTGGCATCAAGGTTCGACAGGGGTTCGTCGAACAGGAACACTTTGGGGTTGCGCACCATCGCGCGGCCCATCGCCACGCGCTGTCGCTGGCCGCCAGACAACGCCTTCGGCTTGCGTTGCAGGAAGGGTTCGATCTTGAGCAGCCCGGCGGCGCGCTGTACCCGACGATCGATCTCGTCCTTGGGCGTGTTGCGCATCTCGAGGCCGAAGGCCATGTTGTCGTACACCGTCATGTGCGGGTAGAGCGCGTAGTCCTGGAACACCATCGCGATGTCGCGCTGCGCAGGCGCCACGTCGTTGACCAGGGTGTCACCGATATACAGCTCGCCAGCGTCGATCGGCTCAAGACCGGCGATCACCCTCAACAATGTCGACTTGCCGCAACCCGATGGCCCGACGAACACCACGAACTCCTGGTCATGAATCTCGAGGTCGATGGACGGCAACACGGTAACGTCCGCGTAGCGCTTGGTCAGCCCCTTCAAACGAATCGATGCCATGCGGATCTCAGGCGAAAGACAGCATGGGCTTGACCAGCTCGCCGGCCACGAAGCGGCCGAACATCTCGGGCAGCTTGTCAATGCTGAATTGCGCATCGACCAACTGCCTGTAGCGTGTCTTCTCCTTGCGAAGCAACTCGACGTTCAGCGGGAAGTCGCTCTTCGGAAAGTAGAAGGTACGCACCATGTAGAAGTCTTTGCGGCGGATCGCCTTGTTCTCCTGCACCGGCCAGGGCAAGTCGCTCTCGCCAATGAGGATCAGTACGCCGCGCGGCAGCACGATTTCCATGCCGAGCGATCGCGCCGCGTGCGCACCGCTGCACTCGACGATGAGCTTGAAGCGCTTGTCGTGCGAACCCACCGGATGCCGCTTGGCGCCGAAGGATTCGGCCAGCTGCAACCGTTCTTCCTTGAGGTCGGAGACGTAGACATCGGTGTAGCCGAGGTTCTGCAAGGCGACGAGCGCGCCCATGCCGACCGGGCCGGCGCCCGTGACCAGCACCGGGCCGGTATCGGCCGGCGGCACCAACGGCATGACGAAGCGGATGCCGTGCGCCGCGGTGCCGATGGTGTCGAGCAGCAATGGGGCGATGTCGTCCTCGATGTCATCGGGCACCGGCAGCAGGCACTGCTCGGGCACGGTGAGGTATTCGGCGTAGCCACCGGGGCGGTTCCAGCCGACCAGGACCGATTCGTTCAGGCACATCTGCGTGTCGCCTGCCAGGCAGGATTCGCAGTGGCCGCAGTGCACCGGGATGTAGACGAGGCAGCGCTGGCCATCGAGCGCATGGCCGGGGTGGTCGACCACGCCGAAGATCTCATGGCCCGGGGTGAACTCAGCGCCCTTGATCCAGAGCTTGGTGTCGGACCCGCACAGCGCGGTGCGCCGCACCTTCAGCAACACCTCGCCGGCTTGAGCTACCGGCTTGTCGACAGTCGCGACCGTGATCTTCTTATCACCATGAAAAACAGCTGCATGCATTGGAGATTTCCTAACCTTTGACGGCGCCCATGGCCAGGCCCGAGACGAGCCGGCGTTGAACGAAGAAGGCGAGCACCAGGGGCGGCACCGCGATGAGCGTGGCCGCGGCCATGAGTGCCCCCCAGTTGGACGCACCCTCGCCGATGAAGTTGAAAGAAGCCGCGATGAGCGTCTTGGTGTCGCCGTTGGACAGCACCAGCGCGAACAGAAAGTAGTTCCAGGAAAAGACGAACGACAGAATCGACGCGACGATCAGGCCCGGCATCACGAGCGGCAGTGCAATGCGCCACAGGATGCGCGGCACGCTGCAGCCGTCGACCTGTGCGCTCTCGAGCACGCTGCGCGGAATGTTGTCGAAGTACGGTAATAGCACCCAGATGACGATCGGCATGGTGATGACCGCGTGCGTCACGATCAGTGCGGTGTAGCTGCCGATCAGGCCGAGCTCGCGGAACATCACGTACCAGGGCAACAGGAACAATGTGCCCGGTGCCATGCGCGCGAGCAGCGTCACGGTTGCCGGCCAGGTGATGCGCGTCCATGAGACCGCGAACGAAGCAGGCACTCCCAGCACGATGCCGATGACGGTCGAGCCGACGGTGATCACCAGGCTGTTCCAGGTGTAGCGTCCGAACGGCGTGGTGTCGAAGAGCTGTCGGTAGTTGTCGAGCGTCGGTGCGAACCACAGCTTGGGCGGGTACGCCGTCACTTCGGCCGACGGCTTGAAGGACGACAGCACCATCCAGGCAATAGGCGCCAGGATCATGAACGCCACGATGGCGATCTGCAGCAGGTTCAACCGGCGAATGAGCGTGTCCTTATTCATCGCGCTCCTCACCAAGCCACGCGCTTGCGCGCCTGGGTCAACACCATCACTGCGCCCAGCACGATGGCCGACAGCGTGACCATCAGTGCACTCGCATAGCCGATCTCGAAGAACTCGAAACCCTTGCGAAAGCCGTAGATGTTGAGCGTGTTGGACGCGTTGCCTGGCCCCCCTTGCGTGGTGATGTAGATGATGTCGAAAAAGCGCAGCAAGTCGACGCTGCGCAGGATCGCTGCGGTGACGATGGTCGGCATGAGCAGCGGCAGCGTGATGCGCCAGAAAGTCTTCCAGCGCGAGGCGCCGTCGATCTGGGCCGCCTCGTACACATTCGGCGGCAGCGACTGCAGGCCGCCCAGCACGATGAGCGCCACGTACGGCGTCCATTGCCAGGTGTCGATGAAGGCCACCGTCGGGATCACCCACATCGGCGAGGCGAGCCAGTCGGACTTGGGCAGCCCGACGCTTTGCAGGATCCAGTTGGCGGCGCCGATCGAGGGGTCGAGCACCACCAGCCACATCATCCCCACCACGACCGGCGGCAGCACGAAGGGAGAGATCATGAGCGTGCGCACGATGCCCGAGAGCTTCTTCGACGTGTGCAGCAGGATTGCGACGTAGGTGCCCAGCACGAGTTGCAGCACCAGTGACAACACATAGAGGATCAGCGTGATCTTCAGCCCGTTCCAGAACTCCGCATCGCCCAGCATGAGCAGGTAGTTCTTGCCGTAGTTCATCATCGACGCGCCGCCGAATGTGAAGTCGTGCAGGCTCATCCACAACGTGTAGGCGAACGGAAACGCGATGAGGGCGACGGTGAAAATCACCGCCGGGAGCGACATTGCCGTGAGCTGCCGGCGGGTGCCGATGGATTGGCTCATGTTGCGTTTTGCTTCGCTTAACCAGCCAGAAATCCGCCATCGACCGCCAGCACGGTGCCGGTGATGTAGTGCGCCGACTTCGATGCCAGAAACACCACGCTGCCCGCGATGTCGTCGGGCTGCGCCCAACGCCCTTGCGGTATGCGCGAGCGGATGCGTTCGTAGTGCGAAAGGTCTTGCCGGCCTTCGGCGTTGATGGCCGTTTCGACGTAGCCCGGTGCGACCGCGTTGACCCGCACGCCGTCGGCAGCCCACGCCAGCGCCAGCGATTTGGTCAGCATCACCACGCCGCCCTTGCTCGCGCAGTAAGCTGGAATCGCCGGCAATGCGACGAATGCGTTCATCGACGCGATGTTGACGATGCAGCCGCCCTGCACCGCCAGCAGAGGCTTGCAGGCGTTGCAAAGCCGGAAGGTACCGGTCAGGTTGACGTCCAGCACCCGCTGGAAGGTCGCGACATCGAACTCCTTGAAGCGCGCCAAGATGCCGGCGCAATTGACCAGCGTGTGCAACGTGCCGAGTCCACTGACGAACTCCGCCACCTGGGCATCGCTCGTGACATCGAGTGTCGCCAGGCGCAAGCGCTTGTGTGGCTGCAAGCTGGTACCGGTCAGTGCTGTCGCGTCGACGCCGGTCGCAACCACGTCGCTCCCGGCTTCAAGAAAAGCCCTGACGATGGCGGCGCCAATGTCCCCGACACCGCCCACGACCAAAACGCGATGGCTCGAATGACATGGCCCCGGCGTCATCGTGACTTCTCCGCTCATTCCTTGGCAATCAATGCGTCGAGTTGCTTGTCGGCATCGGCACACGCTTCGGCAACGGTCTTCTGGCCGAGGATCACTTCGTCGACAGCCTGGCCCACGAACTCGCGTGACGCCGGGTTCGCGGTGATCGGGTAGCCGACTTCCGAAATGCCGGTCTTGCCCAGCTCGGTGACGGCCTTGGCCCATTCGCGTCGCACCGGCTGCTCGTCGATCCAGCGCTTGTAGTCGGCACCGTTGGCCACTGCGGCGCGTGGCGGCGCAACGCCATCGAGCGCGAGTTTTTCCTGCACGGCCTTGCTCGTGGCCCACTGCACGAAGTACCAGGCGGCCTCCTTCTTCTTGCTGTGCGCCGATACGGACATGGTCCATCCGATGACGGTCGGCCGCGAGCCGCCTGGGCCCGCCGGCAGCACGGCAATGCTGGTGTCCTTCAGGCGGGCGTCACCCTGCATCACGCTGCTGAGTTCGTTCGAGGATTCGAACGCCATCGCCGCCTTGCCCTCGCGGTAGAGGCCCGATATTTGATAGAAGCTGTAGTTCACCACGCCCGGTGGGCCATAGTCCTTCAGGAGCTTGGCGTAGAGGCCAAGCGAGGTCTGGCCCTCCTTGCTGCACAACTGCGACTTGCCGCCCTTCATGTAGTCGCCACCCATGTTGTGCAGGAAGACGCTGTAGCTGAACGGCAGCGCGGGCTTGAGTCCACGCGAGACAAAGGGCGTCACGTTGGAATCGCACGCCTTGAGCTTGGCCGCCACGCCTTCAAGTTCGGGCAGGCTGGCCGGCAGGGCTACGCCGCATTTCTGGAACATGTCCTTGCGGTAGTAAAGCACCGGCCCTTCGATGTTGAGCGGCACGCCCATCACGCGGCCGTTGTAGCTCGCGTCCTTGACCAGTCCCGGACTGATGTCGCCGAAGTCGTAGTCTTTGCTGGATACAGCTTTCACGTAGTCGGTGAGGTCGGCATACCAGCCGGCTTTCGCGAACTGGATGCCTTCGCGCGAAGGCAGCGACATGAAGAGGTCGATCTCGTCGCTACGCGAGTTCATCACCGTGACCAGACGCTGGCGCATCTGCTGCTCCTGGTAAGCATCGACCTTCAACGTCATGCCGGTCTGCTTTTCGAAGTCGGCTTTTTGCTTAAGCAGTGCATTCGCGACCGGGTTGTTGTTGGCCAGGAAGGTCAGCGTCGTGCCTTGGTGCTTCTTCCAGTCAAAGGCCTGAGCAATCGCCGACTGGCTGCAGACAGCGAATGCGGCAAGCGCGAAAGGCAATGCGGAACGATGATTCTTGAGCGTCATGTCTTGTCTACGTTATGGCGGCGTCGCCGTGTCTGGCGATACGCGCTGGATGATGTAACCGTTTTCATAATTCTGGTTTTCTGACGCTTCAAAGTCAATCCGATGCAGGGCCATTTGGCGGATATTTCATAGGTGATTGCCCTCATTCATGCGCCTGTCTGCGATGTATCAGTTTCATGTAAGCTGTTTCACCATGAAGAGCAAATCGATTGGCATCCGCGACGTCGCTTTACACGCAGGGGTCTCGACCGCGTCGATCTCGCGGGCGTTGAACAGCCCTTCCGCTGTCAGTCCGGCGCTGCGCATGAAAGTCGATGCAGCCATCGCCGCGCTGGGCTACATCCCCGATGCGGCGGCACGTGCGCTCTCGTCACGCCGCACCCGCACCATCGGCGCCATCGTCCCAACGGTCGACAACGCGATGTTTGCGCGGGGAATCGAGGCGCTGCAGCAATACCTGTCATTGCAGGGCTATCTGTTGCTGCTGTCGACCAGTGGCTACGACCCCGAGACGGAGTTTCGGCAGGCGCAGAACATGGTGAGCCGCGGCATCGACGGATTGATCCTCCGCGGCGACGTGCACACGGACGGGCTGCGCCGCTTGCTGGAGAGCCAGCGGATGCCGTTCGTGAATGTCGGCGTCTACCAGCCTGAAAAGCCTTACGCCTCGATCGGCGCTAACAACGAAGATGCCGCGTGGCGTGCGACCGGGCATCTGCTGGACCTCGGACACACGCGCATCGCCATGGTCGCGGCAATGTCGGCACACAACGATCGGGCCTCCGCGCGCGTGGCCGGCGTGCGCCGGGCGCTGTCGGAGCGTGGCCTCGCGCTGCCGGACAACTGGTACTACGAAGTGCACTACCGGCTCGACGACGCGCGGCAGGCAGCCCGCGCGTTGCTCGCGCAGCCCGAGCGCCCGACGGCGGTTATCTGCGGCAACGACGTGCTGGCCTACGGTGTATTGCTAGAGGTTGAACGCCATGCCCTGCACGTGCCGCAAGACATCTCCGTGATGGGATTCGACGACCTGGAATGGAGCCGTCATCTGCGCCCGAGCCTCACCACGATGCACCTGCCCACTGATGAAGTGTGGAGCCGGGCCGGTGAATACCTCGTCAATGTCCTGGCTGGCCGACCCGCACTGCTTCATCACGAAGTCGATGCCTCTCTGGTCGTGCGCGAATCGACCGCTGCGCCTCGGCCGAATCCATGACACCCTTGATCTTTAGTTTGACGGAGCGGGTAGGCGAGAAACCTACTGCTCGATCTTTGCTGACTGCACGATCTTGCGAAACTTCTCGCGCTCGTTTCGCACGAAACCTTCGAACTCCGCTGTTGGCATACCGCTCGGAAGTGCCCCCTGCCGCAGCAACGTGTCACGCACTTCCGGAATCGCAAGGACCGCTGCCACGTCACGCTGGATTTGCTGCACGACGGCCGCAGGCGTTTTCGCGGGCACGAATACACCGAACCACTGGATCAACTCGAATTTCTCCAGGCCGGGCGTGAGCGAAATCGGCGGAATACTCGGCGCGGCTTCAGCCACTGCTTTGGATGACACGCCAAGAGCCCGCAATTTGCCAGCTTCGATCTGCTGGAGTGCAGTCGGCAGCCCGGCAAAGCCGACGTCGACCTGGCCGCTCAACAGATCAGTCATGGCTTGCGCCACGCCCTTGAATGGCACATGTAGCAAGGAGACGCCTGCCAGCTGCTCGACCAGCACCCCCGCTAGATGTTGGGGCGTGCCTGAGCCCGATGACGCGTAGCTCACCGCGCCGGGATGCTGCTTTGCATAGGCCAGCAGCCCTGCCATGTCCGTATACGGTTTCGACGGCTGTGTTACCAGCGCGAACGGTAGACGCACAAGCAGCGTCACCGGCTGCAGATCTCTGTCCGGGTCGTAGGGCATCTTCTTCATGAAGTGCTCGTTGATAACCACTTCGGCCGTGGCCGACATCAGGATTGTCGTGCCGTCGGGGGTTGCCCTGGCCACCGCATTCGCGCCGATCGTGCCACTTGCACCTGCCTTGTTGTCAACGACCACGGGTTGTTTCCAACGCAGGGCAAGCTGCTGGGACACAAGACGCGCCACCGGGTCGACACCACCCCCAGCGAGGTAGGGAACGATCACTGTCACGGGCTTAGACGGCCATGGCTGTGACGCCGCCGGCAGGCTGCAGGACATAAATGCCGTCGCAGCAACCAAAGTCAGAAAAAGCTTCATCTGGATCTCCAATTTCGTTCTTAGAGGCTTGGCGGTCGCGTCTACGCCGTTCAGGTCAACAACGCATTCAACGCAGTCACGACAAGTATCCCGCCCGCCAGCAACAGCAATGCCGCAACAGCGTACCGCAGCATTGCAGGCGAGGCCTTTGACGGGAAGCGATGATTCAGTCTGGTGACACCGTAGACGACCGGCATTGCACATACACTCAGCAAACCGGCCCGCGCGGAGAATTGCCCACTTGCGCCGATGAGCACCAGACGTGCTGCTGCATTGGCGGCGAACGCGAGCAAGAGGCAGTTGCGCACCATGAGCGCATCAAGTGGCTGACGGTACAGGTGATAGACCAACGGCGGACCCGAGCTTGAGAAAAGCCCACCCAGGATTCCGGACAGAACGCCGACCATCACGAAGCTGCGCGGGTGCGACATCGTGCTGCGCGGCTTGGCCTGGAGCAACAACATCGCGGCACAGGCCACGATGCAAATACCCAGCAGCCCGCGCAGCCAGTACAGAGATGTGCTGCCAAGCAGACCAAGGAGCGCCACACCGAGGGCGACCCCTATCGAACTGCTCCAGAGCACCGGACGCATCAGGCGCCACGGCGGCCGCACGCGATGCAGCCGGAAATAGCTCCACGCGTTGACCAACGTGAGAAGCATCGCAGCGTTTGCTGCATCGGGTATCGGACCCACGTGGAGCATGGCTACCAGGCCAAGGAGAATCAAGCTAAACGCGAAGCCGGTCAGGTTTTGAGCGTAGGTCGACACCGCCACGCATGCCATGAACAGTCCATACGCAGCTATGCTTGCGCCGAAGGCCGTCATAGCGAGAGCCGGCAGATAACCACGCGCGATGTCCGATCGCCTGAACAGGTCACCGAGGCCCCTCGATAGGATTGCCATACAGCGGCCTTACACCGAACTGCGTGCTGACCGCATAGGCGACGCCGCAGGCCAGCATCACCGGTATCGTGAACTGGAACTGGTTGGTCATCTCCAGGACCATGACGATGGCCATGAGAGGGGCGTGTGTCACGGCGGACAACACGGCCGCCATGCCGATGACTGCCAGCCCGCGCGGGTCACCGAGCCAGGCGGCCGGCATGTATAGCGAAGTGATCTGTGCCAGCACGCTGCCAGCCGTTGCCCCGACGAACAGAGCGGGCGTGAACACACCGCCGATGGCGCCGCTCCCCGAACTGAGCGCCGTCGCAGCCACCTTGCACACCAGCACGATCGCAAGCCAGGACCAGGCCTGGCCGCCTGCCAGCACCTGGGACACCACGCTGTACCCATTGCCCCAGACCTGTGGCACCCCAGCGGACAGAAGTCCAACCAGCAGCCCGCCGAGGCCCAGGCGAAGTGGCAGCGAACTGATGCGTGCAAAGAGAGCCTTGCTGCGCTCGAGCAACGCAATCAAGCCCCAGCCCAATGCACCGAACAGCAGGCCCGCCAACAACGCCACGCCCAGGCTCGTCGAGGTCATCTCGACCGGCGCCATGGTGTAAAGAGGTCTGGGCTCGACCAGCCAGTAAATCAACGAGCTGGCCGTGGCTGAGGCGATCAGGACCGGCGCCACGGTGTGTCGTGCAAAAAAGCCCAGTGCAAGTTCGAGGACAAACACCACGCCTGCGACGGGCGCGTGGTAGGCCGATCCGATGCCCGCGGCAATGCCACAGACCATGATCGCGCTGCGCTGCTCGGAAGCGATCGGCACGAGACGAGCAAGCCAGCCGCTCAGCCACGCCGCCAGTTGCACCATGGGCCCTTCCCGCCCGATCGATGCGCCCGTGCCGACAGATACAAGGGCCGACAGCGTCCGCGTGAGTGTGGTGCGGTCGTTGAGGTCGACCCGGCCCGCTCGCGCCGCATCGATGTAGTCGAGGTGCAGATCGCCACTCTTGCCTCGCGTGGCCCAGCGCCCACCCCTCTCCAGAATGTAGCCGGCAAGCAGGCCGCCCGCACAGCAGACCAGCGCCCGACGCGACGGCGTCAACGACATTGCTGCCTCGACAAGTCCGCCTGTGTGGCCGGTTGCGAGCCATTCAACTTGTTGCATCAGCCACCTGAAGCCGACGATCGCGAAGGCAGACAAGGCACCCGCAATCGCCGCCCAGAGCCAGAGCTGAAGGGTTCGCCCGGCCGGTCGAAGCAGCCATCGCCGCCTGTTCCCCTGCGGGGCGGAGCCTGGGTTGGAATCAGGTGCTGGCGGCATGGAGAATCAAATCAAGCGCCGCAGAACTTCGAAGCTGTGCCGCTAGCCCCAACTGCATAAGCGAGCCCAAGCAGCCTGCATGTCGTCAACCAGCACGCGCATCTGGTCGGCAACCGTGGTCTCGCGTTCGATGGCAAACACACTCTGGCCTGCAGCCTCGTAGATCAATTCGGCATTGTCGTATTCGTGCATCGACGCGAACACATCGCCCGTGAGCGCCTGTTGCAGCGGCATGCCAAGCGGCGCGGGGGCACCGGACGCGTCCCATGCGTCGATCCACGCGCTGCGGACCACGCGGCACGGCTTGCCGCTATGGGCGCGCGTGATCAGCGTGTCTTCGCTGCCGCTTTCGATGAGCCGCCGCAGCAATGCGGGCGGTGTGTGATTTTCTTTCGCGCCCATCCACAGCGTACCCAGCCATGCGCCCTGCGCGCCCATGCCCATCACGCCCAAAATCTGCGCCCCCGTTGCGATCCCGCCCGCCGCCAGCACCGGCACGGTGCCCGCTTCGGCAATCACTTGCGGCAACAGTGAAAGCGTACCGACTGTGCCGGTGTGGCCGCCTGCGTCGTAGCCTTGCGCGACCAGCACTTCCACGCCCATATCCAGGGCTTTGCGCGCATGGCGTACGGAGCCCACGAGCGAGAACGTGAGCTTGCCCCTTGCTTTTGCGCGCTCGATGAGATCGGCGCGCAGGCCGATGGCGGTCGCAATGGCGTGTGCGTCGGAGGCGAGCACTGCTTCGATCTGATCATCAAACAGCGCCTTGGTGCGTACCTGCGTGGTGAAAAAGCTTGGTTGCTCCGGTGGCTTGACACCGAAGCGCTCACGA
Organism: Variovorax sp.; assembly: GCA_028292285.1. Classification (GTDB taxonomy): domain Bacteria; phylum Pseudomonadota; class Gammaproteobacteria; order Burkholderiales; family Burkholderiaceae_C; genus Variovorax. The sequence continues at coordinate 16,843 of JAQGMP010000305.1, forward strand.
AGTCCCTCCACGAAGGCCACGTGTTGCGCAGGCAATTGCGCACGCACGCTTTCCAGGCTCGCAGCATCGGGCACCTGCGACGGCAGCATCAGGTCGATGCCGTAGGGCATTCCGGCCATGCGCGCGCTGATCTCGGCCAGGATGTGCGGAATCTCCGCCGGCAATTCTCGTGCGAGCCCCAGCACTGGAAAACCGCCGGCATGCGCAACAGCAACGCACACATCCACCGAGTGCGAGAAACCGAAGATCGGATGACGGATGCCCAGCCGGTCGCACAACGGCGGCCGCACAGGTGAATCGAGCGACCCGTTCATTGCGCCTCGATGCCCGCAGCCTTGATGACCTTGCCCCACTTGTCATACTCGCTTGCGATGAAGGCGTCGAACTGCTTCGGCCCTTGCGGCGCGAGTTCAAGGCCCAGGATGTCGAACTTGGGCTTCATCGCGGGGTCAGCCAGTATCGCGGCCACGTCGGCCGACAGCTTCGCGGCAATGGCGTCGGGTGTCTTCACCGGGGCGACGAGGCCAAACCATGTGCCAACGTCGTAGTCCTTCAGGCCCGTGGCTTCGGCAACGGTGGGAACGTCGGGCAAGGCACTGGAACGCGCGCGCGTGGTCACGGCCAGCGGACGCAGCTTGCCGGCCTTGATATGCGGCACAGCCAGAGCCACCGTGAGGGGCATCATCGTCACGCGCCCCGCGAGCAGGTCGCTCAAAGCGTCTGGTTGCCCGCGGTACGGCACATGCGTGAGCTTGATGCCCGCGCTTTGTGCCAGCAGTTCCCCCGACAGGTGGTTGGAGGTGCCAACGCCGGCCGTAGCATAGGTGAGCGGCTGGGTGGCCTTCTTCGCCATCGCCACCAGCTCGGCCATGCTCTTTACGGGCACTTCCGGCGGCACGACGAATACATTCGGAATGACGCCGAATCCTTCGATGGCGCGGAAGTCGCGCACGGGATTCCAGCCTACACCCTTGATGAGACTCGGCGCGACCGCATGGCCAGGACTCACGCAAAGCAGCGTGTAGCCATCGGGCGCCGACTTGGCGACGTAATCAGTGCCGATCGACCCTCCGGCGCCGGCCTTGTTCTCGATGATGACGGGCTGGCCGTACTTGACCGAAAGGCGCTCGCCCACGAGCCGCGCGATCGAGTCGACCACGCCGCCGGCGGTGAAGGGAACGATGATGCGGATCGGCTTGGTCGGGTAGGTGTCCTGCGCAAGCGCGGGCGCAGCCAATGCCAGGGACTGGACTGCGACGAACGCTGCCAGCAGGGTGCCTTTGAAAGTCATGGTTCTGTCTCCGTTGATGATGTTTGCTTGCGCGCGGCTTAGCCGGTTTCCGTGGCTCTGGCCATGGTGCGCCGCGCGATGTTGGTCAGATGGATCTGGCTCGTGCCTTCGTAGAGGCGAAACAACCGCACGTCGCGGTAGAAGCGCTCAGCCACGTTGTCGTTGATGTAGCCGCCGCCGCCGAACACCTGCACTGCGCGGTCGGCCACGCGGCCGCACATCTCGGAGGCAAAAAGCTTGCACATTGACGCTTCCATGGTCACGTCGGCGCCCTCGTCGCGCTTGCGTGCCGTTTCCAACAGCAATGCACGCGCGGCATGCACTTCCGTGTTGCTTTGGGCAATCATCTGCTGGACCAGCTGGAACTCGGCGATGGCCTGGCCGAACTGCCGCCGCGACGCAGCGCGTGCCACCATTTCGTCGACCAGGCGGATGGCCGGTCCGATACACAGGCCGGCAAGGTTGATGCGCTGCTTGTTCAGCGCCTTCATTGCCGTCTTGAAGCCCAAACCGGGGGTACCGCCGATGACAGCCGAGGCATGCACGCGGCAGCTTTCGAGAATGACCTCTCCCACGGGAGAGCCATGCTGCCCCATCTTGCGGTAGCCCTCGGGCGCCAGCAGACCGGCTGTGCCGCGCTCCACGAGAAACGCCGTGATGCCTGCTGCACCCTTGGCCTGCATGTCGGTGCGGGCGAACACTGTGAACAGGCCTGCGATGGGCGCATTGGTGATGTAGCACTTGCGCCCCGTGATCACATAGTGGTCGCCGTCGCGCACGGCCAGGGTCTGCTGCGCCGTGGCGTCGGAGCCGGCCTCGGGTTCCGTGAGTGCGAAGCAACCCGTAAGACGACCGCTCGCAAGCTGGGGCAGCCAGCGCGCCTTCTGTTCGGGGGTGCCGTCGACCACCAGCGATTCGGAAGCAATACCGGTATTGCCGCCAAAGCGCGCGCGGAACGCAGTCGCGGCCTGCGAAACCTCCATGTTGACGAGCGACAACTCTTCACTCGTCAGCCCAGCGCCGCCGTATTCCTCCGGGATGCTGTGTCCAAACAGACCCAGTGCGCGCATGCGCTCGACCAGCGGCTCTGGAATGAGATCGTTGCGGTCGACCTCTGCCTCGATGGGCATACATTCATGGCGCATGAAGCTGCGGACTTCGGCAAGCAGGGCGTTGAAACTGTCAGGGTTGCGGATCATTGAGATATGGCTTTGATTTTCTCAGCGCAGGCCTTGCGCGGTTTCGAGTTGGCGCACGGCGTCGAGCAGAAGGGGAGCGACTTCCCTTTCCATCTTTTCGCCGGGCTGCCGGTAGGTAGCGAGCGTGCAGTTCATGGCCAGGGGCGTTTCGCGCGGTGATACGCGCACGGGTACGGCCACCGCATGGATGTCCTTCTTCCAGTCGCCGCGCGAGTGGCAAAAGCCGCTTGCTGCAAAGAGCTTTTGATCGGCCTCCCAAGCCGGGCGCAGCGCCTCGAACAACTCGGTGTCCTGCAGCCGCAGGCGGTTGAGAATGGCCGCGCGTTCCTGCGCAGCGCAGGCCAGCACAAGCGCCCGACCGATCGAAGCCGCCAGCAACGGACGCGTGCTGCCGATGTCCGGCATATGGGTGTTGGAGTTGTCCGTGCGGATGGTGTCGACGTAGACCACATTGGCGCGATCACGCATGCCCAGGTTGACCGAACAGCCCGTCTCGCGCGCCAGCCTTTCCATGATCGGCCGAGCGATCTGTCGCACCTGCATGCTGGCCAGCAGCGGGTAGCCAAGTGAGAGCACGCCAGGCCCGAGCCTGTATTTCTGCGCGCCTGCGTCGCGACTCAGGTAGCCGAGCAGCGTGAGCGTGTACGCGATGCGTGAAACCGTTGGCTTGGGCAGACCGGTGCGATCGGAGATCTCGCGATTGCCCAGCACAGGATCAGTACTGGTGAACGCACGCAGCACTTCCATGCCGCGCGCCAGGTTCATCGAGAACTGGCGGTCGGCGCTGAGGTCGTGCGGGTCGACAAGACCCGGGAGCGCGATGGTTGTCATGCGAGTGGCGGGGCGCGATGGAGTGGGCATGATTGGCCGTGCGAAATGTAGAGTCAATGAATCGAAGCGGGTGTTTCGCTGTGCGAACCATTGATTGTTGGCGTCATTGCGGTCTGGCAAAACAGGCGCTTTCCCGGGGCTGCCCCCGGCATGGAGCACCGGTTGAATTCCAGCGATGACTTGCAACAGGCCCCGCGCGGCGCCCTATCTGGCGTGCGGATACTCGACATGGCCACGGTGCTGGCGGCGCCTCTGGGCGCCACGTTGTGCGCCGACCAGGGCGCAGAGGTGGTGAAGCTCGAACTGCCCGGCGGCGGCGACGCCCTGCGCGGACTGCAGCCGGTGAAAGACGGCAAGGCGCTGTGGTGGAAGATTGCCAACCGTGGCAAGCGCGGCATCACGCTCGACGTGCGACAGGTAGCTGGACGCGAGCTTTTCTTGAAGATGATCCCGAAATTTGACGTATTGGTGGAGAACTTTCGCACCGGTACGCTCGACCGATGGGGATTGGACCTCGCCACGTTGCACCGTGCCAACCCCAGGCTCGTGGTAGTGCGACTCACGGGCTTCGGCCAGACCGGCCCCTACAAGGCTCGGCCGGGCTTCGCACGCATCTTCGAAGCGATGAGCGGCTTCACCAATCTCACAGGTGAAGCGGGCGGGTCGCCGTTGCACAGCAACTTTCCGGTCGGCGATGCGGTGGCGGGCCTGTTCTGCGCTTTCTCCATTGCATCGGAGATTGCGCGCCTGCGCGGCGATCCCGGGGCACTGGGCTGCGAAGTCGACCTGGCTGCGACCGAGGCGTTGTTTCGCCTGCTTGACCCGCTGCCGGTAGAGCACGAACAGCTCGGCATCGTACGCAAGCCCGCAGGCAACCGAGCAAGCTACACAGCGCCGTCGAATATGTACTGCAGTCGCGATGGCATCTACTTTTCCGTGGTCGCGTCTTCAGATCCGATCTTCCAGCGGCTGTGCACGGCCATCGAGCGGCCCGAATGGGTCAGTGACATGCGCTTCGCCACCAACCCGTCGCGCGTGGTGAACCTTGTAGCGCTGGATGAAGGTCTGGGCGAATGGTTCGGCGCGCACGACTACGTCACCGTGGAACGCCGCCTAGAAGGCGCGGGCATCCCGTTCAGCAAGATCTTCACCATCGCGGACATCGAGCAAGACCCACACTACCAAGCCCGCAAGGCCATCATTCGCTTGCCCGATCCCGACTACGGCTCGCTGCCCGCGCCCTGCGTGGTGCCACGCGTGCCGGGGCGCGAGTTGCCCATACCGCGCACCGGGCCGGACACCGGCGAGCACAACGCCGAGGTGTACGGGGAATTTGGCCTTGATGCCGCAGAGCTCGATGCGCTGCGAGTGGCCAAGGTGATCTGAGCCTTCAGTAATCCGTGAGCGGCCCGTCATGCAGGCACGGATGGCGCTCGGCAAGCGCCGCGCGGCGCATCACGTCGCGCCCGATGACGGTCTTGTGCACTTCGCTCGCGCCTTCGCCGATCTGGTTGAGCTTCGCGTCGCGGAAAAATCGCTCCAGCGGAAAGTCGCGCAGGTAGCCGCGACCGCCCGTAAGTTGCAGCGCCTCCGTCACCACCTTCATGCAAAGGTCGGTGGCATGCAACTTGGTCATGGACGCGAACAGCGCGACATCGGGCGCACCTTGGTCATATTTGTCTGCTGTCAACGCGAGCAATGCGCGGCTCGCCTCGATCTGCGTGACCATGTCCGCCAGCATCCATTGCACGCCCTGATGATCGCCCTCGCGCCGCCCGGACAGCACGCGCTCGCTGGCGTAGCGGCTTGCGATTTCGACGGATCCGATGGCGCGACCGAGCGCCATCGCCGCATGGCCGATGCGCGCGCGCAGCAACGCGTCTTGGGCAAGCGAGAAGCCGTCGCCCTCCGCGCCGAGGCGATGCGAGGCCCTCACCTCGACCGCGTTGAATTCGAGTGAAGAGATCGGCACTCCGAACCATCCGAGCTTGCCGGCCTCGGCGCTGATACGAAAGCCCTTGGCGTCGCGAGGGATCAGCACCGCAATGAATACCGATGGGTCGTCTTCTGCGCGCCCGACCACTGCGAACCAGTCGGCAGTGCTTGCGCGCGTGATGAACTTCTTGCGCCCGTTAACGATATAGCGATCGCCATCGCGTCGGATCGAGGTCTGAAGGCCACGCACGTCCGAGCCGGCTCCGGGTTCGGTGAGCGCGAACGCCGCCTGCAATTCGCCGCTGCACAGGCGCGGCACAATTTCGTGGCGCAGCGTTTCGCTTGCGCCTGCGACGATGGCCCGACTCGACAGGTCCGTGCCGGTGATCATCGAGGCCGAGGTGCTGCACACGCGGCCCAACTCCTCGATGATGCGTATGCGCACGACCTGCCGCGCATCACTGCCGCCGTAGTCTCGCGGGAAAGCGGTGGCGATCACACCTTCGCGGGCCAGTGTGCGGAAGGTGGCCCATGCGAATACATCCTCGCGCGACACTGCGTCAGCCTCTGGGCCGAGCGTGCTGCGACACAGTTCGCGCACCTGCAACACGGTAGCCTGCTCGGGCGAGTCCAGCCGTGCAAGAAAGTGGTCGCCAAATAGGCGGGCTGCGGGGCTCGTAGTCATCGTTTGTCGTACCTGGTTTGGCGGACTGGATGGTGGATCGGGTCCGCCCTGTGGTCGAGCAGTGTTTCGACAGGCGAAACACCGGCTTGTGCACGTCGGTCGACGCTGGTCAGATGCCGCTTATGCCAATTCCCCAATCCTTCGAGGCCCTTCGCACGCAGCAGTCGGGGGGAGAGGTGCAGAGCCGGATCGAGACGCTGCGGCTGGACGACCTGTCCCGCGGTGATGTTGTCATTCGCAATCTTTATGCGGGCGTCAATTACAAGGATTGCCTGTCGCTGCATGGGCTCGCAAAGATCATCACCTCCTACCCACGTGTGGCCGGCATCGAGTTGGTTGGCGAAGTTATCGAATCCTCGGTGTCCACATTCGAAGCCGGGCAGCATGTACTGGTTCATGGCTTTCAGACTGGCATCGCCTTCGACGGTGGTTTTTCCGAGTACGTACGCGTGCCGGCGGCGCATGTGCAGACGCTACCGCAAGGGCTCACAGCGCATGAGGCAGCCGTGATCGGCGTGCCCGGCTTCACGGCAGCAATGGCACTCGAGCGCTTCCTTGAGCTTGGCATCGCGCCCGATGCGGGAAGCGTCGCAATCAGCGGCGCAGGAGGGGCAGTGGGCTTGCTTGGTACGGCCATTCTGGCGCGCGCGGGCTATCGCGTTGCGGCCATCACGCGCCGTATGGCGCAGCAAGAAAAGCTGCTAGCCATCGGCGCACACGAAATAGTCGACGCTGCCGTGCTCGACGCGCCGCAGCGCCCACTCGAGAAGCCGCGCTTCGCGGCTGCCATCGACAATGTCGGCGGCCCGATGCTCTCTTGGCTGTTGCGCTCGATGGCCGACGGCGGCGCTCTGGCCTCTGTTGGCAACGCATCGGGCAACACCTTTGAAGGCAGCGTTTTGCCTTTCATCATGCGGCGCGTACAGCTGTTCGGCATCGTGGCGAATGCCCCCCTCGACCAGCGACAACGTCTTTGGAAGAGGTTGGGGGCCGACTGGAAACCGGACATGGCCGCGGTGTTGCCGCATGTGCATCACATTCCGCTCACGGCACTGATGGACCACAGCGCTTTGCAACTCGAAGGCAGCACGTCTGGCCGGGTGCTCGTCGACTTTTCCCTCTGAAGTATTCGACGATGGGTCCCTTGCACGGTCTGCGTGTGCTCGAGTTCGAAGCCGTAGGTCCTGTACCCTGGGCCGCGATGATGCTCGCCAACATGGGCGCCGATGTGCTGCGTGTTGCACGGCCCACGCCGGCTGACATGGGCCTTGTCCGCGACCTGCAACACGAAACCCTTCAACGTGGACGGCGCAGCGTGAGCGCGAACCTCAAAGATGCCGCCGCACGCGGCGCGGTGCTTACGCTGACGCAGAAGGCACATGTGCTTCTTGAAGGCCATCGGCCGGGCGTAATGGAGCGCCTTGGCCTGGGCCCGGATATGTGCCTTGCGGCATCGCCGTCTCTGGTGTACGGGCGCATGACCGGCTGGGGTCAGCAAGGCCCGCTCGCGCAGACCGTGGGGCATGACATCAATTACATCGGCCTAACGGGCGCGCTGCACGCAATCGGCACGGCGGAGCGCCCTGTTGTGCCGCTCAACCTTGTCGGTGATTTTGGCGGTGGCGCAATGCTGCTGGCCCTGGGCGTGATGGCCGCAGTGCTGGAGGCGCGCAGCAGCGGCAAAGGCCAGGTCATCGATGCCGCAATGGTGGATGGCAGCATGCTGCTGATGGCCCCCGTGCTGGGGCGCGTGGCCACGGGCGAATGGCTGGACCAGCGCGAGTCCAACCTGCTCGATGGCGGTGCGCCTTTCTATGGTGTGTATGAGACGGGTGACAAACGGCATCTTGCGGTTGGTGCCATTGAGGCACCTTTTTACGCGGCGTTGCTGAAGGGATTGGGCATTGCGCTCCATGACTTGCCGCCGCAGCTTGAACGTTCTGCGTGGCCCGAGACACGCCAGCGCTTTGCCGCCCTTTTCGCCATGCGTTCGCGCGACGAGTGGTGCGCGATATTCGAAGGTACCGATGCCTGCGTGACGCCGGTGCTTTCGCTCAGCGAAGTACCCGGCCACGCGCATCACATTGCACGTGAAAGCTTCGTGAATGTCGGCGGCATACGCCAGCCGGCGCCGGCTCCGCGCTTCTCGCGCACTGTGAACACGACGGGTCGAACGCCTGCGGAATCCTGCAGCGGCTCCGACGATGCGCTTCGCGACTGGGGGCTTGATCCTGTGGATCCTCGCCTGTCGCCGCTTGGGCGTCTTTGAGGCTGTGTGAATATGAAGCACCGGCGAGCCGCTACCAGAAAAATTTGTATGAGGACGCAGCTGGTAGGGTCGTTGGTTGCTCGGATTGGATTCGAATGAATGCGCCTGATTTATCGGCGTTGCTCGCGCCCCGCTCAATAGCGGTAGTCGGCGCCTCGACCCAAGCGCACAAAGTAGGCGGCATGCCCCTTCGCCTGCTGCGCGAAAATGGCTATGCCGGTGCGATCTATCCGGTGCACCGCGATGCGACCGAGATCCAGGGCCTGCGCGCCTATGCGTCACTGCTGGCGATTGACCAGCCGGTGGACTTGGCCATCGTGGCGGTACCAGCTGCAGGTTGCGAGGCTGCAATGGACCAGATGCTGGCCAGCGGCACCCGTGCTGCCGTGATATTCAGCTCCGGCTTCGCCGAAACCGGCGCGGCGGGGGCAGCGGCTCAGGCCCGGATGGGCGCGCGTGCGCGCGAAGCTGGCATGTTGCTGCTCGGGCCGAATTGCCTGGGAGCCATGAATATGAGGGAGAAGGTGTTCGCCACCTTCTCGCCGGTAGCGTTAGGAGGTGCCGAGGCCGGCGCGCTGGCGCTGGTCAGCCAAAGCGGAGCGTTCGGTGGTTACGCGTTCTCAATGGCCCGAGATGCAGGCCTGGGACTTGGCTATTGGATCACTACCGGCAATGAGGCTGGGGTACAGGTGGCCGACGCGATTCACTGGCTGGCGCAGGATACTGCCACCCGCGTGATCCTTGTTTACATCGAAGGCTGTCGTGATGAGCCGCGCCTCGTTACCGCGTTGGCTGCGGCGCGCAGCGCGGGCAAGCCGGTTGTGGTCGTGAAGGTCGGCCACACCCCAGCCGGTGCTCGCGCCGCGCGGCTGCACACGGGTAGCGATACCGGAGATGCGGCTCGCTGGGATACGCTGCTGTTAGAGCACGGCGTGCACCGAGCCGCAACGCTTGGCGAGCTATTCCGGCTTGGTCATGTGCTTGCGAGCGGTCGCAGGCCGCAGGCGCCAGTGAGTGCGCTGGCAATCCTGAGCATCTCCGGCGGCGTGGGCATCATGATGGCGGACCGCGCCGAGTGGCACGGCCTGGCCCTGCCCTCGTTTCCTGAGAGACCCGCGCAACGCTTGAAGGGCGCCATCCCGTTCGCTTCCACCGCCAATCCGATTGACGTCACCGGCAACGTATTCGCTCAACCACAGGTGTTGGTGGCCGCATTGGAGGACGCAGCGCGATGCGGCTGCTACGGCAGCGTAGTCACCTTCCTGGCCGCCGCCGGCAAGGCGCCCGGCGTATGGCCGGCCCTGCAGGCCTGCGTCGACATCTTGGCCTCAGATCCCACCGCGGCACCGTCGATGTTCAGCGGGCTGATGAGCCCCGGACAAGTTGCGTGGTTGGAGTCGCGCGGTTGCATGGTGTTCGCCGAGCCAACTCAGGCGATTGACGCAGTCGCTGCACTGGCCCGCCGAGCCTGACCGAAGCGCGTTCATGTCATGCTAGCGGTGGCCACACCGGTGTGTGCAGCAGTGGGTGGTCCTGCAAGGCTTCGGCGATGAAGTCGACGAAGGCCCGCACCGGACCGGGCAGATGCTTGCGGTCGCGGAAGCAGGCGAAGTATTCCAAAGGCTCCGGGTCGGCCAGCGCCTGCCCCCGTTCATCGGCAGTCAGAAACAGTGGCTCCAGCAGGCCGGCGGCGATCAATGGGTTGGCAATAAAGCTGCTGAGTCGGGTCACGCCTGCACCAGCCAACGCCAAGGCTGCCAGGGTGTCGATATCGTTGCAAACCGTGTGGGCGCGGAGCGTCGGCGCGAAACGCATACCATCGCGTAGAAACGGCCATTGCACGATGCGTCCATCCAGTGGCCTGCGAAAGGTCAAGCAGGAATGTCCTGCCAGATCTTCGGGGATTTTGGGGCGGCCATGTTTCTGCAGGTAGGCGGGTGCCGCGCAGATCAAGATGGGCGAAGTCGCAACACGACGCGCCACCAAGCCGGGCTCCAGCACGTCGCGGTAGCGGATGCTGGCGTCCACGTCCTCTTTCACGTGGTCCACATTGCGGTCGACCATCAGCATCTCCAGCTTCACCCGTGGATAGCGGGCCAGGAAGGCCGGCATCAGCGGTGCCACGACATGGCGCCCAAATGCCACTGAGCAGGAGAGCTTGAGCCGCCCTTGTACAGCGTCCTGCAGTGCCGACAGTTTGGACTTCGCGTAGGCCAGCCCGTCAAGCAAGGGGCCGACCTGGGCGAAGTAAACCTCACCCGCCGCCGTCAGTGCCTGCGCGCGAGTGGTGCGCGTCAGCAAACGCGTGCCGAGTTCCTCTTCCAGGCGGCCGAGGTTCTGGCTGGCGGCCGCAGCGCTTATGCCCAGCTGACGCGCCGCAGCGGCGATGCTGCCGCCTTCAACCGCACGGACAAACGTTTCAATCCCGCGCAAATTGGACATGTCTTTATTTGATCGAGGATTCTGAATTCATAACCTTAGCTTAGTAATGAACATGCCTGGAGGGGGCTAGTGCCCAGGCCGGTCGGCATTTAACGTTGCAGCTGCTGCTTGCCCTCGACGGTTTTCTCGAGATTTCAACCACAGGCAAGCAGCAATCCCATCCGCTATCACTCCGATGCGGTCTCCAATTTCTCAGTTCGCAAAAAGGAACACATGTTCGATATCAACTCCAATCCCAAAACTTTCCCGGCGGCAAACCAGTGGCTGAAAACCTACTATTTTTCTCGCGCGGCATTTTCAATTTTCTGGGTCGCCGCGGCATTTACGCTGGGCAAAGGCGCACCGGCCATCTCCGCTGCCTTGCTTCTTGTCTATCCACTTTGGGACGCCGCGGCGAATATGGTGGACGCAACGCGCAACGGAGGACTGAAGAGCAATCCGACGCAGGCTCTCAATGTGGGCGTCAGCGCCGTGACGACAGTTGCGGTCGCGCTGGCGCTCGGGATGAGCATGCATGCGGTGCTTTTCGTCTTCGGAATATGGGCGGCTCTGGCCGGGCTCTTTCAACTTGCGACGGCTGTTCGGCGCTGGAAATACTACGGGGCGCAATGGGCGATGGTCCTCAGCGGCGCGCAGTCGGCACTGGCGGGAGGCATCTTTGTCACCCGAGCAAGCGGGCCTAAGTCACCCAGCATCACCGACATCGCTCCCTACGCGGCGTTTGGCGCCTTCTATTTTCTGGCCTCTGCCATCTGGCTCACAGTTGCGCACGCGCGCCGCCACGAAGCGGCACCCATCAACACTTGATCAGGCCCAATCAGGCAACAACAGAAAGCGCGTTCTCGAATGGACCTCAAATTGGCAGGCAAGAAGGCCCTGGTCACGGGCAGCAGCAAGGGTATCGGTGAAGCCATTGCGAGAAAGCTCGCTCTGGAGCACGCGATCTTGATCGTTCATGGGCGAGACCGGATTCTCGCAACGGCAGTGGCGGACGACATCATCGCCAACGGCGGTCGGGCCTATGCTGTCACCGGCGATTTGACCCACGATGACGAGGTCCAGCGATTGGTCGACGATGCGGAGGCATTTGCGGGTCCGATAGACATCTTGATCAACAACGCCGGAGGGTCTGGCGGCACGACGGAGAGCTGGACGGATTCGCGAGCGGAGTCTTGGTCGGCCGCCTACGACCGCAACGTGCTCGCCGCCCTTCGGGTCAGCACCCGGCTGTTGCCCAAGATGCGACAAGCGCGATGGGGCCGCGTGATCAACATCTCCAGCCTTGCCGCGACGATACCGCCAGCATCCCGAGCAGACTATTCGGCCTGCAAGGCGGCACTCAATGCTATGACGGCGTCTATGGCCAAGGCTGTGGCAAGCGAAGGGGTGACCGTCAATGCCGTGTCTCCCGGAACGATCCACAGCCCCGCGCTGGAGGGTGCATTCCGCCAGGGCGCTGTGGAACGCGGGCTGGCAAACATGGACGCGCCGTGGGCCGAAATCGAGCGTGTGGCGCTACCCATCTTTGCGCAGGTTCCGGTTGGTCGAGTCGGGAGGCTGGAGGAGATTGCGGACGCCATTGCCTTCCTTGCGAGCCCGCTCGCCGGCTATATCACCGGCGTCAACCTTCGTGTCGATGGCGGACTGTCACCAAGCCTGTAGCTGGGTAGCTTTGAAGCCGGACCTCCGATTTCAAGCTTATAGGCTTTCGTTCTTGCTCGGATCGGATTAGCTGCATAGGTCTCGATAAGGCCTGCTTATCGTGAGCGCTCCAGCAATCTTTTCAAACGTCTGACTTCGCAAGCCGAACGAGCAGCTGACTTCAGGATTGTGCCGGTCGGTAGGCCACAGCCTTGATCTCGATCAATAGGTATGGATGCGGCAGCTGGTGCACTGCTACGGTTGTGCGCGCCGGCCCAGTCGAATCGAAGAACTCCCCGTAAACCTCGTTGTAGCCACCGAAATCGTTCATGTTGACGAGGTACGAACTGATCTCGACCACGTCTTCTAACCCCGCACCGACGCCTTGAAGAATGTCGCGGATGTTCTCGATGACGGCGCGCGTCTGCTCGCGGATGTCGAGCATGGTGGTGCCCATCGCGTCGGCCTGTGCGCCGGCAAAGCTGTTGTCGGCCCGGCGCGAACTCGTGCCCGACACGAACAGGAAATCACCGGCACGCTTGACGTGCGGAAACTTGCCGCGCGGCGTGGCCTTGCCCTGCACCAGCGTGCCGGTCGTGGTGTCTTGCGGATCGCTCATGTCGGCTCCTGGTCGATGCGGATGCACACGTTGGTCAGCTCGGAATAGAAATTCATCGAGTGCATGCCGCCCTCGCGCCCGATGCCCGACAACCCACTGCCGCCGAACGGCGTTCGCAGGTCGCGCAGGAACCATGAATTGACCCACGCCAGCCCGACCTTCATCGATTGCGACACGCGGTGCGCGCGGTTCAGGTTGGTAGTCCAGATCGTCGCAGCCAATCCGTACCGCGTGTCGTTGGCGCGGCGGATGACCTCGGCTTCGGTGTCGAACGGCGCCACGTGGCAGATCGGTCCGAAGATCTCTTCCTTGATGCAACGCGCACTGTCGGGCAGGTCGGCGACCACCGTGGGCTCGACCCAGAAGCCGTTGTCCAGCGCATTGCCGAAGTGCGGCACGCCGCCACCGGCGATGAAGCTTGCACCCTCCTCGAGTGCCAGCGCGTAGTAGCCCAGCACCTTGTCGCGATGCTCCGCCGAGATCATCGGGCCCATGGTGGTGGCCGCATCGGTCGGCCAGCCGAGCTTGACCGACTTCAAGCGCTCGGCCAGCGCCGCGACGAAGCGTTCATAGATTGGCCGCTCGACGAACACGCGCTCCGAGCACAGACACACTTGGCCGCTATTGAGGTAGATAGCACGCATCATCCCGTCGAGCGTTTTGTCGAAGTCGCAATCGGCAAAGACGATGGCGGCGTTCTTGCCGCCGAGCTCGAAGGAGATCGGCTTCACATGTTCCGCAGCAGCTCGCATGATGGCCGAGCCTGTGCGCGATTCACCGGTAAAGGTGATGGCGTCGATGTCCGGGCTGGTCGTGATGAACTCGCCCGCCGAATCAGGCCCGAAACCGTGCACCAGGTTGAACGCACCCGCCGGCATGCCGACGGCGTGCATCACCTCGGCCAGCAACGTGGCGGTGCCCGGTGTCTCTTCCGATGGCTTGCAAACCACCGCGTTGCCGCAGGCCAGCGCCGGCGCCACTTTCCAGGTGAGCAACAGCAGCGGCAGGTTCCACGGCGAGATGATGCCCACCACGCCCAGGGGCTTGCGCACCGTGTAGTTGATGGCATGCGCGCCATCGGGCAGGTCGGTCTTGAACGACTCCAGCGGCGCGGTCTTGAGAATGTCGGCAAAGATGCGAAAGTTGGCCGCACCGCGCGGGATGTCGACGGTCGATGCGAGCGACGTCGGCTTGCCGGTGTCGCTCATCTCCGCTTCGAGAAAGTCGGCGAAGCGGCGCTCGATCTCGTCGGCGATGCGATAGAGCATGGCCGCGCGCTGCGCCGGCGGGGTTTTGCCCCACGCGCCATCGACGGCGGCTTTGCCGGCCGCGATGGCCGTCTCGACCGCGGCCCTGTCGGCCTCGTGCACCTGCGCGATCACGCTGCCATCGGCCGGGTCGATGTCGTCGAAGCGCCGGGTCGATTCGACGAACTCGCCGGCGATGTAGTTGCGATACTGTTTCATGATGGCTTCATGAGCTGGACGACTGTTGGATGCTTTCAAAGAAGTCGGACGACAGCCGCGCCGTTGCCGTACTGCGGGCCATACGCCAGCACCTTGGCCTCGCCGAGGCGGCCGCCGAGCGCGCCCAGCGCAAATGCGAAGTGCTTGAAGCCCATGTCGACCTTGGCCTGCGCCAGGTAGTCGGGCAACTGGCGCGCCAGCTCGTCGAGTTCGCGCTGCTCGATGAGCTTCAGCATGCGGCGGTTCCAGTCGTCGTCGGTGGCCGTCGCGATCTTGTCGTCGGCCAGCGGGCGGTCGTCCCTGAATGCGGTGCCTGACAGTTCGCCGATGGCCAGCACGACGACGCGCTTGCCCTGTGCCGTCGCTTGCGCCGCGGCCAGCTCGCCGAGCGAGCGCGTCTTGTCGTAGTCGAGGTAGAGGTTGTTGGCAACGATGAGGGTCGGAAACACGCCATCGCCGTTGACCAGCGCATTCACCGACAACGTGCCCGAGTCGAGCGGAAAACCGGCATAGTCGACCAGCTTCGAATGCACGCCGGCGCGGTTGGCCGCCTTCATGCAGGCGCGTGCCAGCGACACGTCGGTCGTGATGTCGTAGCGCATCTCGCCGAACTCGTGCCAGTTGTCGTCGACATGCAGACCGGTGATGCGGGCACGGCCTTGCCATTGCTGGTCGAGCACCGCCAGCCAGCGCGTCGAGTAGATGACCAGCGTGTCGGGCTGCAGCTTTTCGATCTCGCGCGACACCTGCGCCATGCCGGCGAGCAGTTCGGCATACGCCGGCACGTTTCGCTGCAGCGTCAGCAACGGACTGCCGGGAAGCAGGTAGGCGCCGACCACGCCCGGCTGTTCCGTCAATGCCGCGCGGTTGGAGTGCGCGTTGTCGCCGAGCAGCAGGCGCTTCAGCTGGTTCCAGCTCGACGGTCCGCGGCGTGCGCGGTGCGGATGGCGCAGGTCGTGCACGATGCCCATCAGCCCGCGTGGCAGCAGCAGCATGAGGATGATCGACAGGGCACCCAGCACCAGCAGCCCCTGCCCGGCCACCGCGCCGAGCAGCCGGTCGACGACGATGAACAGCACGGCGCCGATCACCGGGCCGGCCACCGTGCCCATGCCACCGGCCACGACCACGAAGACGATGTAGGAGGCCCACGAGATCGCGAAAGCCGAAGGCGGCGTGATGATCACCACGTCCATGAAGTACAGGCCCGACGCCAACCCCGTGATGACGGCGCTGAACATGAAGACGCCGGCCTTTACTTTGCTGACGTCGATGCCGCTGCTGCGCGCCGCCTCCTCGTCGTCACGCACCGCCGTCAACGCCAGCCCGTAGGTCGAGCGCATCCAACGCCAGATGATGGCGGTCGTGATGATGAGCAGCACCAGCGCCACGTAGTAGAGTGATAGCGGCGACACGTCCGACTTCAACTGCATGCCACCGCCGGCGCCGGCCACGTTCCAGCCGTTGAACACGGTCGAGACCGACTCCGCGATGAGCCAGGTCGCCACTGCGAAATACGCGCCCTGCAAGCGCAGCAGCGGCAGTGCGCCAAGAAAGATCAGCAGCAGGATCGCGACCCGGCGCACGTAGTCGCTCTTGAACACGTCAACCGCCGGATTGACCGCGATCAACCATTCGTACAGCACCCACAGGACGACCGCCACCGCCACGCCGATCCACATGCGGCGCTTGCTGCCGCTCTCGCGCAGCGGCAGGCACAGCAGCCAGGCGAAGAGCAACGACACGATGCCCGACACCGGCCAGGCGACCCAGATCGGCGTCGCCGCGTAATAGAAAACCAGCGCCTGCGCGAATCCGCCGAGGCCGATGAACACCTGCTGGCCGAAGCTGAGCAAACCGGCGTAGCCCGCCATCAGATTCCATGCATGACCGAGCAGCGCGAACACGAACACGGAGAACAACAGGTGCAGCGTGAAGCTGCTGCTCGGCAACGTCGCCGGCAGCACCAGCAGCACGACGGCGATAACCGCCGCCCACGCCGCGCCACGGCGGCCGTAGAACGACTCGGCCATTGCCTGAAGAGGTCGTTGCGGTGCGCTCATTTTTTGGCGAGCAGGCCTTGCGGGCGTACCGCCAGGACCAGCAGGATGAGCAGGTAGCCCGACACCTGTTGCGCGGCCGGTCCGAAATAAGTGCCGGCGAGCACCTGCACGATGCCCAGCACGATGCCGCCGACGAAGCTGCCGGCCAGTGACCCGAGGCCGCCGAGGATCACCACGCCGAAAGCCATCAGCAGGAACGGCGGTCCGTCGAACGGCTGGAAGGAGCGGGACATGCCGACCATGAAACCCGCCACCGAGGCCGATGCCAGCGCCACGCCACTGGCCACCGCGTAGACGTGCGGCGTGCGCATGCCCATCAGCGTCGCGATCTCCGGGTCGTCAGACGCGGCGCGGATCGCGCGGCCGATATGGGTCGAACGCATCCACAGCGCAAGACCGCCCAGCAGCACCGCAGCCGCCACGAAGAAGCCGAGCCGCAAGGTCGACACGCTCAGGTCTTCGGTCAGGCGAATGGCGGAGAACGACAGGTCGTTCTTGATGGTGGCCGCGTCGGAATTGAAGATCAGCAGCATGCCCTGGCTCAACACGATCGACAGGCCGAAGGTGACGAGCAACGGCAGCATGAGGCCGAACACCGGCGACATGCCACGCCGCTCGGCCGACTGCACCGACACGTGGTTGAGGAGAAAGCGCTGCACCGCATAGCCGATGCCGTACATCAGCGGCACCACGATCACGAGCGACCAGAACGGTGCCATCGGGATGTAGGTGAGCAAGGTCACGCAAAGGTACGCAGCCACGATGAGCCAGTCGCCGTGCGACAGGTTGACCAGCCGCATCACGCCGAAGTTGAGCGCCAGGCCGACGCTGATGAGCGCGTAGTAGCCGCCGAGCATGGCGCCCGACAGGATGCCGTTGGCGAGGTCGACACCGACCCAGTAGAGATCGACGTTACCCATGGGCCGCCCCTGCCTTGTGAGCTGCGGTCGTGCCGAAGTACGCCGCGGTGATCGCGTCTTCACTCACTTCGCCGGGCCGGCCTTCGAGCACGATGCTGCCTTCGAGCATGACGACGAAACGGTTGCAGGCCGACAGCGCGCGCTTCAGGTCCTGCTCGACCACGATGGTGGTGGTGCCACTCGCAACGATGCGCGCGAAATTCTTGTAGATCTCTTCGACCATCGCAGGCGACAGGCCGAGCGACAGCTCGTCGAAGATGACCAACTTGGGCGACGACATGAGTGCGCGGCCGATCGCCACCATCTGCTGCTCGCCGCCCGACATTTCCGACACCACCTGGCGACGCCGCTCTCGCAATGCCGGAAACAGCGTGAACACCTCTTCGAGCTTGGCCGGAATGGTCGGCCGGCAACGCGGCAGGTAAGCGCCGGCCAGCAGGTTGTCTTCGACCGACAGGCGCGCGAACAGGCGCCGGCCCTCGGGCACCAAGGCCACGCCGGCGTCGACGATGCGGTCGGGCGTGAGCTTGTCGAGGCGTTGGCCTTCGAACTCGATGACGCCACGCGTGCGCGTCTTGCCGCCTTGGTTCATGAGCCCGACCAGCGAGCGCAGCAGCGTCGACTTGCCGGCACCGTTGGCGCCGATGATGGCCAGCACATCGCCGCGCTGCAGCTCGAGCGAGATGTCGTAGATGGCCCGCAGCTCGCCGTAGTACGCGGCGAGGCTCGTCACCCGGAGCACAGGTGAGGACAAGGACGCCGCAGCCATGAGGTCAGAGGCCGAGGTATACACGCTTGACCTCCGGCAGATTGATGACTTCGTGCGGAATACCGATGGCCAGCACATTGCCGCCGGCCAGCGCCATCAGACGATCGGTCGCGGTCAGCATGGTGCGGATGACGTGCTCGATCCAGACCACGGTCGTGCCCATGTTGCGGATGCGCCGCACCAGGTCGATGAATTCGCTGACCTCCGACTCGGTCAGGCCGGCGGCCACCTCGTCGATCAGCAGCAGCTTGGGCCGTGCCGCCAGCGCACGGGCCAGCTCGTGCCGCTTGCGCACCAGCAACGGCAGGCGGCCCGCCAGCGTGTCGGCATGTCGCGTAAGGCCGGTGGTAGCGAGCGTGCGCTCGATCCAGTCGGTCGCCTCGACGCCCTGCATGCCGCCAGCGAAGGTCGCAGCCACGCGCAGGTTGTCGAACACCGTCATCTGGCCGAAAGGCCGCGGCACCTGGAAGGTGCGGGCGATGCCCAGCCGGGCGCGGTCGTGCGTGACCAGCGCAGTGATGTCGTCGCCCCTGAAGATGACCTTGCCGGCCGAGGGCGGGATGTGGCCCGACAGCATGCCGAAGAGCGTGGTCTTGCCGGCCCCGTTGGGCCCGATGACGCCGAGGATCTCGCCTTCGGCCACGTTGAAATGTACATCGCTCGCCACATGGATGGCGCCGAACGATTTGGTGAGTCCTTGCACCTGGAGGATGTCGGCCATCGTGTTGCGCTGACTCAGACCCGCGGCGTGTTGGCTGCCTGCAGCACCCACTGGCACAGCATGCTCTTCGGGTCTTCGAAGCCGTAGATGGCGGTGAAGTGATTCGCCCCGGGCTGCGCCCACGACTTCGCGCGATTGCCGATGTCTTTCCAGCCTTCGAGGTAGCGCTCGGACTGCCGGCGGAATTCACCCGGCTCGGCGTCGCCCCACGTGACGAGCGCCGGCGTCGGCGACTTGCGCAAGTGGAACAGCGGCGAGTTGCGCTGGATCACGCCGTCGTCGAGCTGCAACTGCGGCTGCTTGTTGCTGTAGCGCAGCGGCCGCAGGTCGAACAGGCCGCTGACCATCACGACGCCGCGCAAGGGATCCTGCGGCAGCCCGTACTCTTCGGCCCATGGCGTCTGCACGCACATGGCGGTCAGGTGGCCGCCGGCCGAATGGCCGCCGACGACCACCCGGGTCGGATCGCCGCCGTACCGTTCGATGCGACGCAGAACCCACGCTACCGCTGAGCGCGCCTGCCGCGAGATCTCGTCGATCGACACCTTGGGCGAAAGCGCGTAGTTGACCACCACCACCGTGATGCCGAGCTGGTTCAGGCCCAGCGCCACGCAGCTGAACTCTTTCGA
>JAQGMP010000314.1 GCA_028292285.1 Variovorax sp.
TAATGCCGTCGGCGTGGGCAAGGGGCAAAATATGCGGCCGTCGATGTTGCAGGACGTGCTCGGCGGCCGGCCGATGGAAGTGGAAGCGCTGCTGGGCCAGCCCCAGGCGTTTGCCCGCGCGCATGGCCTGGCGACACCGGCTATCGATGTGGTCGTGCCTTTGCTGCGCGGGCTCGACTTGGCGATCCGGAGTGGGGGTTGATACCAGGTGTGCTTGAGGTCAGCACCGCGTGACAACGTGGACGGCTTCAGGTGTTGAATCAGTGCTGATCTTCGCGATCAGCATCACCAGGCCCGGACACCGCAGCGCCCGGGCAAACCCGTCACCCCACCGCTCAGATCAAGCCAACGCCTTGCCGAACGTCGCCAACAAACGCGTCCAGGCGCGTTCGGACTGGGCGGCATCGTAGACCTGGGTGTCGGGCGGGCACCAGCCGTGGGCCGCGGGGTATACCTCCACCTCGGCGGGCAGCTTTGCGCTGTCGAACGCGGCGCGCAGCGTGGCCTTGGCTTCGGGATCTTTCTTGTCGTCGTTCTCGGCCACTGCAATCAAATAACTCGCCTGGGTCTGGGCGACCAGGCGGTGCGGGCTGTCGGGCGCTGCGGTCACCTTGGCGGCGCCAGGGAAGGTGCCAACGGCGCCGACGCGGCCCGGCGCCACGGTGGCGGTGCGCACCGCGATCGGGCCACCCATGCAGTAACCGGTGGTGCCCAATTTGCGGCCCTTGTCGACTTCTGATTGCGCGTCGAGCCAGGCCACGAAGGTCCGGCCATCGCTCAGGTGCATGGCCGGCGTCAGCGCCTGCATCAACGGCATCACTTCGGCGATCGGCGTCTGGCCGCCCTGTGCCGCGGTGGGCGCCTTCTTCTGCCGGTAGAAGGGGTTCACGACCAGCACGCTGTAGCCCGATTCGGCCAGCCGCCGCCCCATCTGCCTGAAGGCCGGGCGAAGGCCAAAGATGTCGGGCCACACCAGCACGCCGGGTGCGGGGCCCGACGTGGGTGCGACGAAGTAAGCGTCGCAGCTGCCGTCTGCCGTGGTGATGGTCACCTCGCGCTCGGCCACCGCTGCGGCGTTGGCCACAGCGGGCAGCGCGGTCAGCAGGCCGGCGGATGCGGCCCACGTACCGAAGTCGCGGCGGGTGTATTTTTTAAGCTCTTCCTGGTCGTTCAGATCACACACGGTGGTTCACCTTATTTGAGTCACATCGGAACCGAGCTTGTGCCACGAATCGTGCAAGGCGGCAAGCAGGTGCGCGTTTCCCCTGACGCCCGGTCGGCCCACCGCAAACCGCCAGCCGACGCGGCTATTCCCAACACCGACACCAGCCGCGCGTTAGCCATTAAAGTTTCACGCGAGTGCTCCCCCACACAACAACAACGACACGATGAACAAACCAATACTCCCGCCTGAGACATCCGCAGGATCGATCCCGCTTCGGCTCGCACTGATCGCTGCGATCGTCGCGGTGATTGCAGCCGCGTTCGCCTACACCGCGGGCTGGCTGTCGCCAAGCCGCGTCACCCAGACGAAGATCGTCGACAACCTCGCGCCACCCGGCGGCGCGGCGTTGGGATTCCGCCGCAACCATTCGAAGGGCATCTGCTTCACGGGCACTTTCGAATCCAACGGCGCTGGTGCCGCGTTGTCGAAGGCGCAGATGCTTTCGTCCGGCAGCTATCCGGTCACCGGCCGCTTCAACCTGGCGGTCGCCGATCCGAAAACCGAAGACGCGACCTCGCGCGTGCGCGGGTTGAGCCTTCGCATTCAATCGCCCGATGGGCAGGAGTGGCGATCCGCCATGATCGATGCGCCGTTCTTTCCGGTTGCCAGTCCGCAGGCTTTCTACGACCTGCAATTGGCACAGCAGTCGAAGGCTCCCGACGCGATGAAGACTTTCGTCGGCGCGCATCCCGAGCTGGCAGCGTTCGGCAAATGGGCGGCCAGCGCGCCCTTCACGGGCTCCTATGCCGAGAACCCCTACAACAGCCTGAACAGCTTTATCTTCACCAACGCGCAAGGCCAGGATCAAGCAGTGCGCTGGTCCTTCGTGCCGGCGTCCCCGCCGGTGACAGTGCCAGTGGACGAGCTCAAGAAACGCAGTCCGGATTTTCTGGGCAAGGACATTACCGACCGTGTCGCGCAGTCGCCGCAGCGCTGGACCTTGATGGTCACCGCGGCCAACCCGGGCGATCCGACCGCCGACCCGAGCAAAGCCTGGCCTGAAGACCGCCGCAAGATCGACGCGGGTTCGCTTGTCGTCCGAAAGATCGAGCCCGAAGCGGACGGCCCCTGCCGCGATATCAACTTCGACCCGGTGGTGCTGCCCGCGGGCATGCGCACGTCCGACGACCCGTTCCCGGCCGCACGATCGGCTGCTTATTCAGTGTCGTACAACCGCCGCACCGCCGAAGAAAACAGCTATCCGCGCACCGCATCGGGAGCCAGGCCATGAGCAGCAACGCGACTCGGATCATTCGTCGGTTCACGCCGCTTCAGCGTGCGCTCCACTGGCTCATGGCGATCTGCATCATCGCGATGCTCTTCATCGGCGTCGGCATGGTCTCGACGATCAAGCCCGACTACCTCACGCTGGTGTCGATTCACAAGCCGCTGGGCATCGCGATCCTCGTGCTCGCGGTCATCAGGCTGATCGTTCGCTGGCGTGATGGTGCGCCGCCGCTGCCGGTCGACATGCCCGAGCCGATGAAGCTGGCAGCGCGGCTTTCGCATGTCGTTTTCTACGTGCTGATGATTGCGATGCCGCTGATCGGCTGGGCGATGCTGTCGGCGGCCGACTATCCGGTGGTCGTTGCCGGTCTGCATCTGCCGGCCATCGTGTCGCCCAATCCAGGGTTGCACAGCGTGTTGTGGAAGGCGCACCAGTTTCTGGCCCTCGCCTTCTTCGCGCTGATCCTGCTGCATCTGGCTGCGGCACTGTTTCACAAGCTCGTGCGGCGCGACGGGGTGTACGAAGCAATGGGGCCTGCCGGCATGGCAGCCGCTGCAAGCCGCCGTGAATGAGCAGCGGTGCTGCACCAATGATCAGGAAAGCGGGCCTCGAGCCCGCGCCCGGGCACGGATTCAAGACGTCGACCGCGAGGCGCTTGCCATCAATCGCAGGTTCTGCACGGCCGCGCCCGCGGCACCTTTACCCAGGTTGTCGAGAACCGCGCTCAAGACGATCTGGCCTGTGCGTTCATTGCATGCAACGGCCAGACTCATGTCGTTGGAGCCGTTGTGGACTTGCGGGTCCAGTTCCGTCATCGGCGTGGCAGGCGACATCGGCAGCACGCGCACATGTGCCGCATCGCGGTACCGTTCTGCAAGGCATTCGTGGATGCGCATGCCCGAAACATCAGGGGGAAGCAGTCGCGCGTGCAATCCGATGGTGAGCACGATGCCCTGCCGGTAGCTGCCGTAGGCCGGCAGGAAGATGGGCCGCTGCGACAAGCCGGCGTAGGCCTCCAATTCCGCCACGTGTTTGTGCTCGAGCGCAAGGCCATAGACCTTCAGCGAATGCGCCGCTGCCTCTGCTCCAGCCTCGTGCGCTTCCGCCCCCACCCGGCCCTGACCCGAATAGCCTGAGACGGCGTGGATGACCAGCGGGTAGTCGGCAGGCAACAGGCCGGCATCCGTCAACGGCCGCAGCAGGGCGACCGCAGCGGTGGGATAACAGCCGGGATTCGTGACCCGCGCTGCCGAAGCGATGCGTTCGCTTTGCCGTGCATCGAGCTCCGGCAGGCCGTAGACCCAACCCGGGCTGGTGCGGTGGGCCGAACTGGCGTCGATGACACGCACAGCAGGGTTGTCGATCATCGCCACCGCGTCGCGCGCCGCGGCATCGGGCAGGCACAGGATGGCGATGTCGCACGCGTTGAGAGCGGCCCGTCGGGCAGCCGCGTCCTTGCGCATGCCCGTCGGCAAGGTGCGGATGCGGAACTCCCCGCCCCGGAGTCGGTTCTGCAGGTCGAGCCCCGTGGTGCCTTGGTCGCCGTCGATGAAGATGTTGAGGTCCATGGCGTGTGATCGTAGGGATGCGAGTGCGATGGCTCCAGCTAAATATATGGAACCCTGAATTAAGAAAAGCTAAATTAGCGACATGCGGGAAATGAGCCTCGACCATCTGCGCACCCTTGTCGCCATCGCCGACCTCGGGTCACTGGTCAATGCGGCGCGCGCCCTTCATCTGGCTGCACCCACCGTCACCGTTCAGATCGCAGAACTGGAGTCGCGCCTGGGTGGCCAATTGCTCGTTCGCGGTCGGGGAGGGCCTGCGCAAGCAACCGCTTTGGGAGAGCGGTTCATCGTGCGTGCCCGCAGGCTGCTGGCGGATGCGGACGACGCGGTCGAGGACGTTCGGCGCCAGCTCGCCGGCCAGACGGGCCGCGTGCGCGTGGGTGCCTCGACAGGCGCCATTGCGCATCTGCTGCCGCCCGCACTCGAACGTCTGGCTCAAAACCATCCCGGCATCGACGTGAACGTGCAGGTGCTGACGTCCAACGACAGCATGGCCCGGCTTGCCGCAGGAAGCCTGGACCTGGCGGTCGTGGCGCTGCCGCAGGCGTCTGTGCGGGGCGTGCATGTCACGCCGCTGCGGCGCGAGGCTGTCGTCGCCTTCTTGCCTGCCGCCTGGAAAGCACCGAGGCGGCTGACGCCGCAGTGGCTGGCCGAGCGGCCGTTGATCATGAACGACGCCTCCACACGCCTCTACCGGCTGACGGCGGAATGGTTCTCTGCGGCCGGCGTCCATTGCCGCCCGCGCATCGAGCTCAACTACAACGATGCGATCAGGACACTGGTCGCCGCGGGCTACGGCGCGGCGCTGCTGCCCGACGAATCGCACGAGCACGCGCGTGATGAGCGCATCGCCGTCCGTCCTCTCAGCCCGGCTTTATGGCGGCAGCTCGGTCTCGCGGTCAGCGACCGTGGCGCCAGCGGGCCGACCCGTTTTGTCCTGGACGCCTTGCTGCCTGCAAAGGATTCGGCAACGTGAAGACCGCCACCGCAGGTCGATCGCATCAACCCGCCCTCAACCGACAAGCCGCCCGCACGATCCGGCTGATCGGATTCGGGTCCATGTCGCGAAACAGCATCGGGCGCGGATTGCCGCCGTAGTCGGCCACGGTGTGCGGCTCGCCCTGCCATAGCGGCTGCGCGTAGTAGCGCGCCTGAACGTAGGCGGCGCGGCGCGCCTGGCAGTCGAAGACGACCTGCGACTCGTAGGAGCGATAAGAGACGTTGTCCCAGTTGACGCGATCCGTCGAGCGGTTGACCCGCACGTTCATCGTCCTCGAAAGGGGCTTTGCATCGCCTTCGACGCTGACTGCCACCGGGTCGACCTGGACCGTGTTGGCGGCCGGGTCGGCCGCGTTGCCGGCGACGGTGAACCACTCGGTTTGCGCATGCACCACCGAAGCCACTGAACCCAATGTCACCACCATCCCGGTCAGCCAGCCCCTCATTTCGCCATCTCCATTTCTTGTTGAGTCCGCACCTCGAAAATCAACACGCCTCAGGACGCGCTGCCGAGTCGCTGCAGTGCCTCCTGCGACCGTATTTCGATGCGGCCGTAGCCTAACCCGATCACCCGATCCCTGGCGAGCGCATTCAGTTCTTTCGACAGGGTCTGCCGCGTGACGCCGAGCATCATTGCCAGCGCTTCTTGCGGCAACCTGACGCTGGCGCGCGGCTCGGCCGCTTGCGTGGCGTCGCCGCGCGCCAGGGTGAGCAGGCGCCGCGCGACGCGGGCGCGCAGGCCGCGCAAGGTGGCGTCTTCCATCATCGCGTAGAGGCCGCGCACGCGCGCCGCCAGGAAGGCCGCCATGGCATTGGCAAAGACGATGTCGCGCATCTGCTGCGCGAAGGCTTCCGGCGGCACCACCAGCAGGTCGAGCGCCGTGAGCGCGGTGGCGTCGTGCGTGCGCGGCGAGCCATCGATGAGGGTGATTTCGCCGAACCAGTTGCCGGGCTCGAGCACCGCGAGGATCGCCTCGCGTCCGTCTTGCCGCAGTGTCGAAATCTTGATGAGGCCGGACGCCAGCCCGTGAAATCCGCCGCCGGCCGGCGGCACGCCATCGCCCTGCCTGAAGACCATCGTGCCCTTCGGCACGTGCACGAGCTCGGCCGCTGCGAGCAGTGCGTCGCGCTGCGCACGAGGCATGCCGGCGAACCACGGGTTCGCCTCCATCGCAGCGCGATGCGGCGATGAAAGCCGGGGTTTGACGGGCGATGGCATGGGCTCGGACTGAAGGTGGAACAGAGGCGGACCAAGAGCGGCTCAGAAACGGACCGGGGGTTTACCAGAGGCGATTATTGTCAAATTTTTGACAGTTGCACAGCCGGTGCGGGTCTACAGTGGCCGCAGCTCCCACACACATAACAACGGAAGACAAGCACGATGAATGCACGAGCGAATTTCGTCCGCATGCAGGACAGCACACGCGAAGACTGGCAGACGATCGGCGGCGAGTTCATGCAGTTCGCAGGCGGGCTGCCCGGACGCGTGGTCAAGCATCTGCAGATCCTCGAAGGCGACTACGGCGGCTTTCCGATCGACCGCTACACGCACTCGCTGCAGACCGCGACACGCGCACTGCGCGACGGCCGCGACGATGAGTACGTGGTCTGCGCACTGCTGCACGACATCGGCGACACGCTCGGCGTCTTCAACCACCCCGACATCGCCGCGGCCATATTGAAGCCGTTCGTGACCGAAGACAACCTGTGGATGGTGCAGCACCATGGCATCTTTCAGGGCCACTACTTCTTTCACCACATCGGGCTCGATCGCGACATGCGAGACAACTTCAGGCAAAGCCCGCACTACGACCGCACCGCCGAATTCTGCGAGCTGTACGACAACCCGGCGTTCGACGCCAAGGCCGAGACGCTGCCGATCTCGGAATTCATGCCGATGCTGCAACGCGTGATGGCGCAGCCCCGGCAAAGCATCTACAAAGCCGCCGCAGCCAATACATTGGCCAAGACAGCACCCACGACCGAAACCGCCTGAAGGAAACGCACCATGAACGCCAGCACCCAGAACCTCAAAGCCCTCGTCTCCGCCGAAGAATGGCAACTGCGCGTCGACCTCGCCGCCTGCTATCGCCTCGTCGCGCTCTACGGCTGGAGCGACCTCGTTTTCACGCACATCACCGCGCGCATCCCCGGGCCGGAGCATCACTTTTTGATCAACCCGTACGGCCTGATGTTCGACGAGATCACCGCGTCGAACCTGGTGAAGATCGACATGCAGTGCAACAAGGTCATCGAATCGCCCTACCCGGTCAACCCGGCCGGCTTCGTCATCCACAGCGCCGTGCACGAGGCGCGCGAAGACATCGTTTGCGTCATGCACACCCACACGCGCGCCGGCGTGGGTGTCAGCGCGCAAAAGAACGGCATCCTGCCGATCAGCCAGCAGTCGACCTTCGTGCTGGGCTCGCTGGCGTACCACGACTACGAGGGCGTGGCCTTCCGCGACGACGAGAAACCGCGGCTGCAGGCCGACCTCGGCACAGCCAACTTCTTGATGCTGCGCAACCACGGCCTGCTGGTTTGCGGCAAGACCATCGCCGATGCATTCCTGTCGATGTACACCTTCGAGAACACCTGCCAGATCCAGGTCGCGGCGCAGGCCGGCGGCGG
>JAQGMP010000318.1 GCA_028292285.1 Variovorax sp.
GAACAGACGAACAGTCAGCGCAAGCGCTTTCCGTTCGTTCGGGTCCCGCCGTCATTGGCGGAGGCAACGCGCAGCGCATGGCGACATTGCCAGCGATACGCGTTCCAGAGCGAGCAACTTCCATGCCTCCGATCCGATAGGACCTTTGACTTTCTCGGCGCCTGCGACGCACCGGAAGCAGTC
This sequence comes from Variovorax sp., assembly GCA_028292285.1. Lineage (GTDB taxonomy): Bacteria > Pseudomonadota > Gammaproteobacteria > Burkholderiales > Burkholderiaceae_C > Variovorax. The sequence goes on from JAQGMP010000318.1 coordinate 184, forward strand.
ATGGCCCACTGGCCGCTGGACCACGCTGCGCCAACCTGGCGTGCTGGCCCTTCTTTGGTGCGAAACCGAAGCCGCAACGCCGACGTGGAAATGGCCCTGGGCCGATGACCGTGTTTGGCTGCGAATGGGTGAGCAAAAATGCTCCGTGCCTGGTTCGCGGTTGCATCCAACCGGCCGTGTCTATGGCGAACAAGGCCGCTACTGGTAAACCATGATCCGCGAATTGGTGAACCACTTTTAGACTGGTTTACCAATATGACGTCAAGCACCGCCTCTGCTCTTGTGCCGGTCGCCGAGCCGGAGACCGACCGCACCTATCAACGGCTGGCGGCGCGCATCGCCGGCCTCATCAGTGAGGGCGAGTTCAGGCTGGGCGACCGACTCCCCTCGGAACGCGCGCTGGCCGATCGCTTCAACGTAAGCCGAACGCTGGTGCGCGAGGCGATCATCGTGCTGGAGATACAGGGTGCCGTCGAGGTGCGCGGCGGCTCCGGCATCTACATCTGCGCATCTGCGCCGGGCGCCGCGGCGTCCGCCTCCGCCTATACGCTGTCGCGGGGTCCGGGGCCCTTCGAACTGCTGCGCGCACGTTGCTTGATCGAATCCGAAATTGCCGGCGTCGCAGCCGAGAACCGCAAGGACAGCGACATAGACCGCATCTATGCCGCACTTGCCGCGATGCGCGAGCACATGCAGGACAAGGCGGCCAACGAAGCGGCCGATCGTCTCTTTCACCTGCGCATTGCCGAGTCCACCGGCAACAGCGTGCTGCTGCAGATGGTGACGGCGCTGTGGGACCACACTCGAGCGCCGATCTGGTCGCAGATGGAGGCGCACTTTCACACGCCCGAACTGCGCCGCGCCTCACAAGACGACCATCAGCTCGTGTTCAACGCGCTGCTCGAACGCGACCCGGCAGCAGCCCGCGCCGCCATGCGCGGCCACATCCAACGCGTGATCGGCGAGTTTGCACAGGCCTGGCGCTGAGCAACCGCCCCGGCGCGCCGACGGCCACCTTTTCCCCCCTCTGCCCGGCTCCGGGCGATCACTAGAACTGGAGACTGAAGATGACCATGACGAAGACCCTGCTTGCCGCCCTCTTGGCCGCGGCATTTGTCGCCCAGGCAGCGGCACAGACAGTGCCGCTGCCCGCGCCCGGCACGAGCGCGCGCATCGACGCGATCAAGAAGTCGGGCGTTCTGCGCGCGGCCGTGCTGTCGAACCCGCCCTGGCTGATCGAGAACACTACAAGCTCGGGCGACGCCTGGGCGGGCCCAGCGTGGCTGCTGGCCAACGAGATGGCCAGGCAACTGGGCGTGAAGCTGCAGGCGGTGCCGGTTTCGCACGAGACCAAGGTGCCGGTGCTGGCCTCGAACCAGGCCGACATGACGATCTCGCCGCTGTCTGTGACGCCCGAGCGTCTGAAGGTGGTCGACTTCGTGACCTACTCGCGCACCGCGCTGTGCGTGTTCGGCCGCGCCGACAACCCGAAGGTGGCCAACGCCAAATCGATCGACGAGTTCAACGACCCGAACATCACGGTCGCGTACTTCACGGGCGGCGGCGAAGAGAACTGGGTCAAGAAGCGGTTTCCCAACGCGAAGCTGCGCGGCGTGTCCACCGCCGGCACCGCGGCACCGGTGGAAGAGATCATGGCCAGGCGCGCCGACGTGACGCCCATCAACCGCGTGCCATGGCAGGCGCTCAACCGCAAGGTCAAGGGCCTGAAGGTGCTGCCCGAAGGCAACAACTGCCAGGATTCGGCCGAAATGGCCACGCCCATCGGCCTGGCCATCGACAAGAACCAGCCCGAATACCTGAACTGGCTCAAGGCGGTGAACGACCAGATGAAACCCAAGCTCGACGCGGACGAGGCCCGCATCATCAACGCAATGTGAGCTCGGCGCCGCCTGGCGCCTTGCGAGTGCATGGATCTGGACTTCTCTCCCCTGCTCGACAGCTGGCAGTATCTGCTCGGCGGGCTGGGCATCACGCTGCTGCTGTCGGCGCTTACTGCCGTCGGCGCACTGGTGCTCGGCACGGCGCTGGGCCTGGGCCGCGTCTACGGCTCGGTCTGGCTGCGCGTTCCCATCGTGTTCTACATCGACACCCAGCGCGCCATTCCCGTGCTGGTGGTGCTGGTGTGGTTCTATTTCGCGGTGCCCATCCTCACGGGCATCAGCTTTCATCCGTTCTGGGCCGCGCTGATGGCGCTGACGCTGCACATCGCGGCCTATGTGGCCGAGATCGTGCGCGCCGGCATCGAATCGATCCGGCCGGGGCAGGTGCGCGCCGCGCTCGCGCTGGGCATGTCACGCGCACAGATCGTGCGCAAGGTGGTGCTGCCGCAGGCGCTGGTGCGCATGCTGCCGGCCTTCGGCTCGGTGCTGTCGATCACAATCAAGGACACGGCCATCGCCACGGTGATTGCAGTGCCAGAGCTGATGAAGCGCGCCGAGACCATCGCGGGCCAGAGCTACAGGCCTATCGAGGTTTTCACGGTGGTGATGATGATCTACTTCATCGTGCTGTTCCCCGGCACGCGGTTGATCGACGCGCTCTACAAGCGCGTGGCGCACCTGGGGAGGTCGTGATGAACCTGGACTGGAACATCATCTGGGACCACCGCTCGGAACTGCTGCATGGCGCGATGCTGACCGTGCTGCTCACTGTTCTGACCATGGCGGTGGCGGTGCCCGCGGGCATCGTGCTGGCGCTGATGCGGCTTTCCGGATCGCGGGCTTTGTCCGGCGCGAGCCAGGTCTTCGTGGAGTTCTTTCGCAACCTGCCGCTGATCCTGGTCGTGTACTGGGCGTTCTACGTGATGCCGGTGTTGCTGCACATCGAGTTCTCGGCCTTCACCACGGGGCTGGTGGCGCTGTGCCTGAATGTGTCGGCCTACAACGCAGAGACCTTCCGCGCCGGCATCAACTCGATCCGCAAGGGCCAGGCCGAAGCGGCCATCGCCGTGGGCATGAGCCGCTGGCAGGCCATGCGCAAGGTGGTGATTCCGCAAGCCTGGCGGCGCGTGCTGCCGGTGCTGGCGAGCACCTGGGTGTCGCTGTTCAAGGACACCTCGCTGGTGTCGGTGATTGCGGTGGGCGAACTCGCGCACGTGGCGCTGCAGATCCGCTCGTCGAGCTTTCGCGTGCTGGAGATGCTCACGGCCATGGCCGCCATCTACTGGCTCATGGGCTACCCGCAGGCCAAGCTGGTTGACTGGATACAGAAGAAATTCGAGGTCAGGGAATGATGAGCGAACGCAAATCGGCAGGCCAGGCGCCAGTCGTCGTGTACGACAACGTGCGCAAGCTGTATGGCGACTTCGTGGCGCTCGACGGCATCACGGTGCAGGTCAACAAGGGCGAGGTCATGTGCCTCATCGGCCCTTCGGGCTCGGGCAAGTCGACGCTGCTGCGCTGCACGAACGCACTCGAAACCATCGACGGCGGCCGTGTGCTGATCGACGGCGTGCCACTTCCCACCGACGAGCGCGCGGCGCGCAAGGTCCGCCGGCGCATGGGCATGGTGTTCCAGAACTTCGAGCTCTTTCCGCACAAGAACGCGCTGGACAACGTGGCCATGGGCCCCGTCACCGTGCTCGGCATGAGCGTGGAAAAGGCGCGCGAGCGGGCCATGAAGCTGCTTGAGAAGGTCGGGCTGGTGAGCAAGGCGATGAACTTTCCCAGCGGCCTGTCGGGCGGCCAGCAGCAGCGAGTGGCCATTGCCCGCGCGCTGGCAATGGAGCCCGAGGTGATGCTGTTCGACGAGCCCACCTCCGCACTCGACCCAGAGACCATCGGCGAAGTGCTCAACGTGATGAAGCGCCTGGCCGATGAAGGCATGACCATGGTTGTGGTGACGCACGAGATGGCCTTCGCGCGCAGCGTGGCCGACTGGGTCGTGGTGTTCGACCACGGCAAGGTCGTCGAGCAGGGGCCGCCCCGGCAGATCTTCGAAGCGCCGCATGCCGAGCGCACGCGCGACTTTCTGGGTCATCTCGGCTGGCAAGGCTAGTCAATCCCACCCTCGTTCCTGAACCGCAACCTCATGAAAATCACCAACGCCCGCATCATCGTCTGCAGCCCGGGACGCAACTTTGTCACCCTGAAGATCGAGACCGACGAGGGCCTCACCGGCATCGGCGACGCCACCCTCAACGGCCGCGAGCTCTCAGTGGCGGCCTACCTCACCGAACACGTCATCCCCTGCCTTATCGGACGCGACGCGCACCAGATCGAAGACATCTGGCAGTACCTGTACAGGGGCGCCTACTGGCGCCGCGGTCCGGTCACGATGACCGCGATTGCGGCGGTTGACACCGCGCTGTGGGATCTCAAGGCAAAGGCTGCGGACATGCCGCTGTACCAGTTGCTCGGCGGCAAGAGCCGCACCGGCGTGATGGTCTATGGCCACGCCAATGGCCGCGACATCGAGGAGACGGTGGACGAGGTGCTGCGCTACAAGGAAGAAGGTTACCTGGCCATCCGCGCGCAAAGCGGCGTGCCCGGCCTGGAGAAGGTCTACGGTGTAGGGGGCGGAACCATGTTCTACGAGCCGGCCGATGCCGACCTGCCGGGCGAGCACGACTGGTCCACGTCCAAATACCTGGAACACACGCCGAAACTGTTCGAGGCCGTGCGCCATGCCGTCGGGCCCGAGGTGCACCTGCTGCACGATGTGCACCACCGGCTCACGCCCATCGAGGCCGCGCGGCTGGGCAAGGCGCTGGAGCCTTGCCGCATGTTCTGGATCGAGGACGCCACGCCGGCCGAGAACCAGGAGGCGTTCAAGCTCATCCGCCAGCACACCACCACGCCGCTGGCCGTGGGCGAAATCTTCAACAGCATCTGGGATTGCAAGGACCTCATCCAGAACCAGCTGATCGACTTCATCCGCACCACAGTGGTCCACGCGGGCGGCATCACGCAGCTGCGCCGCATTGCCGACCTCGCCTCGCTCTACCAGGTGCGCACGGGCTGCCACGGCGCCACCGACCTGTCGCCTGTGTGCATGGGCGCGGCGCTGCACTTCGACCTGTGGGTGCCCAACTTCGGCGTCCAGGAGTACATGCGCCACACGGACGAGACCGACGCGGTGTTCCCGCACTCGTACACCTTCGCGAACGGCATGCTGCATCCTGGAGAGGCACCCGGTCATGGCGTGGACATCGACGAGACGCTGGCCGCGAAGTACCCCTACCAGCGAGCCTACCTGCCGGTGAACCGGCTCCAGCACGACGGCACGCTCTGGAACTGGTAACCATGGCGCACCTGCGTACCGACGCCCTGCCCCGACTGCCTTCGGACGTCGCCCGGCCACTGTACCCCCGCGAGGCGCTGCAGGCCGGCATCGTCCACCTGGGGGTGGGCGCTTTTCACCGCGCGCACATCGCGGTCGTCAACGAAGCCGCACTGCACGCGAGCGGCGATCTGCGCTGGGGCACTGTTGGCGTATCGCTGCGCGCCGCTGACACACGCAACGCCCTGCGGCCCCAGGCCGGGCTCTACACGCTGGCACTGCGCGACGCGGGCGAAGATGGAAGAGCACGCGAGTCTTTGCAGGTCATCGGCAACCTGCTCGATGTGCTCGTCGCCCCCGAAGACCCGCACGCCGTGCTCGAACGCATCGCACATCCGGACACGCGCATCGTGAGCCTCACGATCACGGAAAAGGGCTACCACCACAACGCCGCCACCGGCGCGCTGCGTCTGGACGATGCCGACATCGCGCACGACCTTGCGCACCCCGGTGCGCCGCGCACCATGCCCGGCTTCGTTGTGCATGCGATGAACCTGCGCCGCAACCGGGGGCTGGCGCCCGTCACGCTGCTGTCCTGCGACAACCTGCCGGCCAACGGGGACACGTTGCGCGGCGTCGTGGGCGCTTTCGCAGAGCAGGTGGACGCCGGCCTGCACGACTGGATCGAGACGGCGTGCACCTTTCCGAATTCGATGGTCGACCGCATTGTGCCGCGCACCACGGATGCGGACCGCGCGCGCATCTCGGGGCGGCTGGGCGTGGAAGATGCGTGGCCCGTGGTCGGCGAGCCCTTTCTCGAATGGGTGGTGCAAGACCGCTTCGCGAACGGCCGCCCCGAATGGAGTGTCGGCGGGGCGCGCTTCGTCGAACACGCCGAGCCTTTCGAGCGGCTGAAGCTGCGCATGGTCAACGGGAGTCATTCTGCGCTGGCCTATCTCGGCGCAATGGCCGGGTTGCGCACGGTCGACCGCGCAATGGCGCAGCCTGCGCTGCGCGCCTACGTGGACGCCCTGATGCGCGAAGAAATCGCGCCGACGCTGCCTGAGATGCGGGGCATCGACCTCGACGGCTATCGGGCGCGTCTGTTGCAACGCTTTTCGAACCCCGCCTTGCAGCACCAGACGAAACAGATCGCGATGGACGGTTCGCAGAAGTTGCCGCAGCGACTGCTCGGAACGGTGCGCGACCGGCTGCGGGCCGGTCAGTCCATTGACCGGCTCGCGCTGGCAGTCGCCGCATGGGTCCACTACCTGCGCGGCACCGATGAAACAGGCGCCTCCCACGAGATCCAGGACCCGTTGTCGGCCGCGTTGGCCGAGCGGCTGGCGCAGGCGAACGCGGCAGGCTCCGTACACGACCGCGTCGCGCTTTTCACCGGCTTTGCGCCGGTCTTCGGTGAGTTGGGCGGCGAGACGCGCTTCGTGGCTGCGGTGGCCCGCCATGTGGGCCGTCTCGAAGCAGCTGGCGTGCTGGCTACATTGGCAGGAAGCGCCTAGTTTTACTGTGTCACAAGCGGAGCCTTGCGTTTGCGCGCAGGCAGCATGGACACCAAAGAAGCGCTTGAGCAAAACTGTGGCGATAAGCAGTCGTAACATCGTGAAGATCGGCTCGCGATGGCCCCCGGGCCACACGATGAGACGCCACTCCTGAGCGCAGCTTGCTTTCATTGCGCTGTTGCAACGCCTGCTTGAAAAACATCCAAATGCCGACATGCCTGCGGTCTGACCCACGGCATAAGTTGGGCGATGAACATTCCAACCGCACAACCCGCCGCCGCGAGCCAAGAATATATTGAGTTTGCACAGGAGGTGTTTCAGCTCGCACGGGCAGGCGACGCGCTGACACTTTCGCGTCTGCTCCAAAAAGGATTGCCGCCGAACATGAGTAATCACAAGGGCGACACACTCCTGATGCTTGCTGCCTATCACGGTCAAGTCGAGGCAACGAAGGTGTTGCTCGAGGCTGGCGCCGAACCGGACCGCTATAACGACATGGCGCAGACGCCTCTCGGCGGGGCTGCCTTCAAAGGGTATCAAGGTATTGTTGAACTTTTGCTCTCTCATGGAGCCCAGGCGGGATTCGCACCACCCGGCGGTAAAACGCCACTGATGTTCGCGGCTATGTTCAACCGGCTCGAGATCGTCAAAGCTTTGCTGGCACAGGGGATCGACGTGCATGCGACAAGCTCGGACGGTCTGTCCGCACTGGATCTCGCTCAAAGCATGGGCGCCGCCGATACGGCCGCTTACTTGGAAACTCGCAGGCTCTAACGGCGTAACGGAACAGCTGTGGTCCGAGTGATCTACGATTTATCGCTTCTCGATTTTTGATGCGGGACAAAGCACATGCGAGCGGAAGGCAACTTGCCGTGCTGCGCGGCTGCTGCGGCACCTGGCACGCGGAAAAGTGTGCAACTTCAATCCGTGCGACCGAGGCCATCCGGGGGACGCTGCCCACCAAGTCGTCAACCTTCAGGGTCGGCACGATGCTGCCGGAACCTGGGCCGCCATGCGCGGTGTAGCTCGGAGGCGACCTTGATCGACATGGGCGACCCGGCGGCTGCATCGTGAAGACCGGATAAGCACCTGCCGGGGTGGAGATAGTTCAGTGCAGCACTCGCGGCGGTCGGGTTAGTGAGGGAGGCGGGCCTTCGAACATGTCGCTGCCTGAGTCCAGGGCGATGAACGCGCGCCAGACCGTGACGGCGGTCGGGGAAATTCTCGGTTCGGAGAGTGCGCGAGGCAGCAAGGTTGCCCGGATGACGGACGGCGATGCGTGCCGTAGCTAGCCGCTGGCCAGGAGATCGCGTGCAGAAACCACAAGCCCATCGGAATCTCCGTAGACAAAATGGCCAGGTAAGAAGCGCCCGTCCCCAAAGCGCACCTCCCTTCCTGCAGTACCTGTGCCCGTGCTGCCGCCGCGCCCTGGAACCGCGTTCAAGGCGAACACCGCGATGTCCATGCGCCCCAACGCGTCGACGTCGCGCACTGCACCATGGATCACGATGCCGGTCCAGCCATTCTGCACCGCACGGTGCGCCATCTTGTCGCCCAGGATCGCGACCCGGCGTGAGCCACCGCCGTTCACCACCAGCACCCCGCCATCGCCCTGCTGCCCGAGCACGCTCCGGATGAGCGCCGCATCTTCGAACGTCTCGACCGTTGCAATGCGGCCAGTCAGCCATGGCCTGCCGCCGAAGCTGACGAGCGGCACATGACAGACCTGCGCGGCATCGCCATGCAGATCGCAAAGGTCTGCGGTTTTGAAAGGGGCCATGATCGGTCGCGGCTCGAATGCGCTCAGTCGAGCTTGGCGCCTGACTGCTTCACCAGTTTCTGGTGCTTGACCAGCTCTGTCTGAAAGAACGCAGGCGCTGCATCGGGCCCGATGTTCAGCAGCATGAGCCCCTGGCCCGTGATCGCATTCTGCGCCTCGGGCGATCCGAGCGCGGTGCGCATGGCGGCGAAGTCGGCATCGACAATGTTCTTCGGCAGCCCGGCAGGTCCGACCAGCGCGATCCACGCGTCGAAGCTGTACTTGGGCACGCCGGCTTCGGCCATCGTCGGCACATCGGGCAGCGCGGCGGAGCGGGTGGTCGTCGACACCCCCAGAGCGCGCAGCGAACCCGCCTTGACCTGCGGCGCGACCTGCGACACCGAGACGAAAGCCAGTTGCACCTGACCTCCGATCAGGTCAGTGATGAGCGGGCCGGTACCGCGGTAGGGCACGTGCTTCATGTCGATGGCGGTTTCGCTGACCAAGAGCTCCCCCGCGAGGTGCAGGGTGCTGCCGTTGCCGGCCGAACCATAGTTGAGCGTCCCCGGGTGCGCCCTGGCGTAGTCGAGCAGTTCTCTCACCGTCTTGACGGGCAGCGCCGCATTCACCACCAGCACCAGGGGCACGGTGGCGAGCACGGCGATAGGCGTGATGTCTTTCAGGCTGTCGTACGGCACCGTCTTGTAGATGCCGGGGTTGATGACGTGGTTCGATGAAACCATGCCCAGGGTTGAGCCGTCTTTGGGCGCCTTCACGATTTGTGCGGTGCCCGGAATGCCGCCGGCGCCGACGAGGTTCTCCACCACGATCGGATGCCCGGTGGCGCGGCCGAAGCCCGGCGCGAGCGAGCGCGCCACAGCGTCGACGGTCGAGCCCGCAGCCAGCGGGATGACCATGCGGATGGGTTTGTCGGATGGTGCCAGTTGCGCCGACGCAGCGAACGCCACGCTGCAAGATGCAGCCCCCAGCATCCACGCAAGTGCCCGCTTTGATGTGTTCGATTTCATATGGTGTGCCTCCGATGAGTAGTTGTCTATGCGTGCAGAAGCTGAAGCGCCTCGAACGAGATCAGCCGGCCCGCGATGGCACTCGCCGCCACCGTCGGCGGACTCGCGAGCCAAACCTGGCCCGGCCCGCCGCGACCCGGGAAGTTGCGGTTTATGGCGCTCACCGTCACTTGAGACGGCGTAGTCGAGCCCCCCGGGCCGCAGTTGCCGCAAGCCCCGCACGACGGCTGCAGCGTGCGGGCACCGACGCGCTCGAAGGCCTCCATGTAGCCTGCAGCGATGCAGTGGTCGCGCACGGCGGTAGTGCCGAACTGCAGGTACAGATCGACGCCCTCAGCCACGCGCAGGCCACGGTCGGCGGCCCACTTCAACACGGCGTGGTAGTGGTCGAAATCCTCGCGCTTGCCGGCGGTGCATGATCCGCCGTAGGCGATGTCGATGGCTACGGCTTCGTTCACATCGACCAGCGGTAGGCCATGACCCGGATCACCGGGCGCGGCGACCATCGGTTGTACCTCGGCGCAATCGATGGCGATCGTTTCGGCATACGTTGCGCCGGCGTCGCTTTCCATCCACGGCTCGATGGTGAAATCGACGCCGCGGCGCTCGCGCAGAAAGCGTAGGGTTTCCTCGTCTGGTGCCACGATGCCGGTGAAGCCGCCGAGCTCCGCCGTCATGTTGGTGAGCGTGGCTCGCTCGTCGATTGACAGATGAGGGACCGCATCGCCACCGAACTCGAAGACCTTGCCGACACCGCCGCCTGCGCGAATGAAGGGCTGCGCCAGCAGATGCAGGACGATGTCTTTGGCCGTGACGCCGGGCGCCACACGGCCGTTCAGTGCAATGCGAAGCGACTGCGGCACCGTGAGACGCACCGCGCCGGTGACGAAAGCGTTGGCCATGTCGGTGGTGCCCACGCCAAATGCCACGCAGCCCAGCGCGCCGCTGTGAGGCGTGTGCGAATCGGTACCGACCACGAGCTGACCCGGCAACGCATAGTGCTCGGCCACCATCGCATGCGAGATGCCGGCCACGTTGGTGCCATCGTCGTGCGCCGCCTCTTCCTCGGTCAAGGTGCGGTGTGAGTGCAGGCTGTAAGTTGCAGCGAAGTCCCGCTGGGCCTCGACCATGCGATGGACATTCGGCACCAGCCCGCCGCGCACGTGTGCCGGGCTCTCTTCTACATAGGAGGTGTGATCTTCGAACACCACGATCGAACCCGGATCGTGCAGCACCAGCGGGCGCCCGAAGGTCGCGTGCAGCATGTGCGCCGCCATGCCCGTGTAGTACTCATGGATGAAGCGCAGATCGGCACGCACGAAGGCGCCGTCGCCTGGGCCAGGATGGGCAGTCGTGAGCTCGGTCGCGAGCGCGTGGCGGGCCACGATCTTTTCGAAGAGCGTTCGCGGACGCGGATGCGGATCGTCATCGTCGGTGCCGCCGGTGATGCGGCGCATGAAGCGCTGACCGAATGCGAGCAATCCACCGCTCTTCAGAATAGCGGCGGCCAGCGCGTCGCGGCCGGCGACCAGATCGTCCACCGGGATCGGCTCGCCGGCAGCGATGCGGTCGAGCAAGCCGAAGTCGGTCGAGGTGAAGAGCCCGATGTTGTCGGCGTTCTGCCGGTAGATGCGCTCGAAGCTCTCGGCGATGACGAGGCGCACGCCTGCCAGCTTTTCCGCGGCTGGGCTGTGCTCGCGCGACGAGCCCTTGCCATAGCGCTTGCCGGCGACGACGACCTCGATGCCCGACTTGCGGACGGCGTCGGCACTGATCGGCGTGCTCTCGCCTGCCTTGAAGCCGGTGTACGGATAGCGGCCGAGCTTGTCGTCGTAGTGCGTCAGGATGGCGATCGGCGTGATCTCGTCCGTCGAGACGTCGTCGCGCAGTGGCGCGGCGTCGGCGAGCGAGAGCGTCTCGCCTTGCAGGCACCGCGCCACGACATCGAGCGAACGGCTCAGGAAGAGAAAGCGAGGTTCAAACCGGATGGCCTGAACGGAATCGGTGGCTGGCTTGGGCGCTGGCATGCACGATCTTTGCGCGCTGCGCCGCCGCTGAAAAGCGCTCGATCGGCACAGGGGGTCACGCCGAACGCGTGATCCGTGATTACCCTCGGAGGCAGTCGATGAGCGCGGTCACCGCACGCGGCTGCGGCGTCTTCCGGAGCGCGTAGACATTCAGCACACGCTCGGCCCAGGGCTCGTCGAGCGGCCGCCTGACAAAGCGCGTGGAGCCCGCATACGCGGCGGCGGCGCTCTGCGGAATAATGGCGATGCCGAGCCCGGCTTCTACCATTCGGCATACCGCGTCGAAGCTGCTGACCGACACGGTCGGCGCAAATGTCTTTTGCAGCGCGGCGGCGCGCTCGACCAATGAACGATCGAGCGCGCCGCCGGCATGCACACCGACCAGCGGATGCGCCAGCGCGAGATCGAAAGGGATCTTCTTGCGAGAGGTCAAAGCATGGCCGACCGGCAGCACGACATGCAGCGGGTCGGTTGCAAAGTGCCAAGCATCGAGACCAGGCGGCAACGAGGTTTCGACACCTACTCCGACGTCCGCCCGATCGTCCAGGCACGCCCGGAGCACATCGCGCGTGTCTTCCTCGTGCAGCGACACCGTGACCGCCGGATGCGCCGCCATGAAGCGCTGAAGCCGTTCCGGCAGGAAGCCGATGACTGCCGACATGTTGGCGTAGAGGCGCACGGTGCCGCGCACTTCCCCTCCTTCGATCTGCACTTCGCGCATCAGCGCCTGCAACTCCTCGTCGATGCGCTCGCCCCGTGCCAGCACCAGCCGGCCCGCGTCGGTCAGCGCGATGCCGCGCGGCGAACGCACGAGCAATGGCGTATCGAAAGCATGCTCAAGATCGGCGAGCCGCCGACTCAGCGCGGATGGCGCGATGTTCTCGAGTTCCGCCGCGCGCACGATCGATCCTGCACGGGCTGCAGAGACGAACAGCCGGACGTTGTAGGAGTCGATGCGACGCGTCATTGACCCGCATGGTACGTCCTGTCCCCTTGCAAATCACCGCTCGACAACGCAGTCACGCAGCCTGCTCGACGTCAAGGACTTAAGCCGGAATGCGAGGATTGACTGCTTTCGGGGCCGGGAAAATGGCCCCCCGGCCAAGGGCTCGGGTCGGATGTCGGTCGGCCCCGACACGTGGGCGCCGCAACCAGTTCACGTCCGCCTGCAACCCAACCAAACCGATGCCAAACACGGCGCATGCCTTGTCTTGATCCGGCATGTCGCCACCGATGCCGACGGACCCGATCGCGTTGCCTGTCGGGTCGCGAACGATGACCTCCTGGCACTGGCGCGATGCGCCCTTCGGAGATACCCGACAGCGCCGCGAAGAAGCCAGGTGTTGCCGCCGCACGTTGCGCCGAGGCCCGACCGCCGTGCCCCATGCCGAGGACCCCACGCCTTTTTGTTTGCGCGATCTGCGGCCTGAGGATGCCGCTGCCGTCTGCGCGCTGGAAGGCCAGCAGGTGGCCGCCTGCATCGAGTACAGCCACTGTCGGCGGCTTGCACCCGATCTCGCGGCCTGTTTGCAGCGAGAGTTCAACGATTTTGGCCGCCTGATGCAGAAGCAATGTCTGCATCTTCGGATTTCGTTTTCTGAGTTGAAGCGGCAACGTAGGTCGTCCAACGGATCCGCGCTGGTCGCCTCGGGAAAGCGTAGCCTCAGGCACTCGCATTGCGCGAATCCGTGGCACGAAAGCACCCATTGCCAGGATCGCGGCGCCCGATAGAAGAGATGTCAGTCCGCGCTATCGGTTAATCGCCAGTATTCAGATGAGGTGACGAAAACGTCAAGGTACAAGCTGCTGGAGGTCACTGAATCGATGGGTTCACCGTTCTCGGAATACAAGATGCCGCGCCGCGATAAGTCTCGTTCATCCTTGCACACAGCTCTCAAGGCCGCGAAATCACACGGCCGCTACGCGGCGGTTCAGGAGTTCACTGATTCGAGCCGCCTCGCAGTCCAATGCAAGGCGTACCCTGAGCGCATATTCCCGGGTCATCTGCGAGGAGTGATTTGCGACGCTGATCGCGGCGACAGTCCTACCTGCTTTATCAAACACCGGGACGCCGACGGCAGAAAACCCCCGAACGACATCGCTGGCAGTCAGCGCATACCCCGTCGCCCTGGTCTCTTCGACCTTTTCGCCGAGCGAGCGATCTTGTGCCCGTCCGGCTTTGGGCAGGCGCGCCGCGCCTTTATCTATTAGCGCTGCACGTTCACTGGCGGGGAGAAAACTAAGCATTGCAAGACTGCAGGCGCCTGCTCCCAATGGCAGTCGGCTTCCGGGTCCGTACTCATGCATCCACGGCAACTCGACTTGTGTTTTCATATCGACACAAAAACAGTCGTCACCGCTGCGCATTGCCAAATAGATCGTTCCCCTCGACGCATCAAACAATCGTTGCACGGATGGCTGGCATACCTCGCGCAGGTTGAAACTGTTCGAGGCCGCGATGCCGATCTCGTAGGCAAACTGCCCAAGTCGGTAAATTCGACTCTCTCGCCTGAGCAGACCGGACGCGACCAATTCAGACAGCAGGCGGTGAGCCGTTGCCTTGGGCAAATGGCTGGCAGTCACCAACTCCGCAAGACGCGCGCCTTCGATGTTTTTCCGTGATACGAGCTGCAGCAATTCCAGCGCCCGACTCATGCTTTTGACGTGCTGCTTTCCGGGCACCGCCTTATCTAGCGTTTGTTCCACGATGCGGTCCTTTTTCCTTGTGGCCATTGACGTCGCAAAGGATCATCTCTGCAGTCGCCTCAGGTGACATACGTTTAGGAGAACGCATGAACAACTCGACCCGCAACGGGAATAACCCTGTAGTTGCCAGCAATACAAGTTGGAGCCCCGAAGAAGCCGCTTGCATCCGTCTTTGTGTCGATATGGTTCACGGCGTGGATCTGCGCGACTACGAACGCACGATTGCCACCTTCACCAGCGACGCGCTGCTCGTTGCCCCAGGCAAGCAGGTCAACGGACATGAGGGGCTCCGCAGCTTTCTGAGCGCGCGGCCTGTCGACATTTTGACCCGCCATTGCTGCAGCAACTTTCGCATTGACTTTCACGACGCGCGAAGCGCCAGCGGCTCCTGCTATGTCGTTTGTTTCAAAGCCAAAATGGTGGACGGCGCGGACCTTCCCGTTCAAACGCCCGCTCCCACAGTCGGGGAGTATCACGATCAGTTTGTCCTGACCACCGACGGCTGGCGGATCCATCGGCGAGAGATTCGGCTGCTCTTCGCACCGCTGTGAAACGCGTGCCGTGAAACTGCTGACCTTTCGCCACGGGCTAGAACCGCCGCAACTGGGGGTGCTTCGCGGCAAGAACGTGATGCGGCTTGCTGCCAGGGCACCTGGCTTACCTGCCGACATGATCGAGCTCATAGCGGGCTGGAGCGCCTATCGCGAGCAATTGGAAGCATTGGAGCCGGATGAAGCGTTGGACCACCTGCTGGACGAGGTGACACTCTGCGCTCCGATCCTGCGCCCGGGAAAGCTGTTGGGCATCGGCCTCAATTACGCCGACCATGTTGCCGAAGCCGCCTTACCAGCCCCAACGGACCAGGTCTGGTTCATGATGCCGCCCAGCGCTGTCAACGGGCCTCGGGATCCGATCCAGATGCCCAAGGTCTCTTTATCGCTTGACTACGAAGCCGAGTTGGCATTTGTGATCGGGCGGCGGTGCCGGCATGTGTCGCGGGAGCGGGCACATGAGGTGATCTTTGGCTATTGCGCCGCGAACGATGTCAGTGTCAGGGATTGGCAACTGCGGACCAGTCAGGTCATCCTCGGAAAGTCTTTCGACAGTCATGCGCCATTCGGTCCCTGGATCGTCACCACCGACGAACTCAATGACCCCCACTGTTTAGGGATTCGTTGCTTTGTCAATGGGGAAAAGCGGCAGGACTCCAACACTCGCGAGCTCATTCATAACTGCTTCGACCAAGTCGAGCACCTGTCAAAAGTCATGACGCTGGAACCTGGTGACGTCATCTTTTCCGGCACTCCGGCGGGCGTGGGCTTTGGCTTCAAGCCTCCGCGCTGGCTGGCCATCGGAGACGTCGTGCGCGTCGAGATCGACAACATAGGGTTCCTCGAAAACCGTGTAGCCGCAGAACCCGAAGTCCCTTATGGAACCTAATCGATCTCACAGACCAACAACGCAGAGACAAACACTATGAAAAAAACTTTCCGTATTTCTGTTCGCTTGTGGCGTCGAAACGCGGCGGCATTGCTGAGCGCCTCGCTTGCCGTCTTGACCCCCCACGCCATGGCGGCCTATCCAGAAAAGCCGGTGCGAATTATCCATGCCTACCCGGGCGCTCCGCTCGACTCCGCGGTGCGATACATAGCCGACAAGCTGTCGGCTGTATGGCATCAACCGGTGATTGTTGAAACGCGCCCCGGCGCCGCGGAAATTATCGCCGGGGACGCTGTGGCGAAGGCGGCGCCTGACGGCTACACGCTGTTTGTCGGCTCCGAATCTAACTTCTCCAACAACCAGTATCTTTACTCAAAACTCCCTTTCAACCCAGAGCGTGACCTCGTACCGGTGACCGAACTCTTTGCGCTTCCTTTTGCATTGATCGTTCCGTACGATTTCCCTGCGAACACGGTCAAGGAATTTGCCGCCGCTCTGAAAATGCCCGGCGCAGACTACAGCTATGCATCATCAGGTCTCGGTAGCCCGAACCATATGCTGATGGAAACATTGCTCCAAACGCTTGACGTCAAGATGCTGCATGTTCCCTATAAGGTGGGACCGCAGATCACGCAGGATCTTATTGCAGGCAGGGTTCAGGCGGTGGTCGGAGGCGTCTACACGGCGGTTCCATATGTTCCGACGCATCGCCTGAAACTGCTAGCTGTGAGCGGCATCGAAAGGCAGAAAGCAATTCCTGACACCCCGACATTCAGCGAAGCGGGCTACCCCAGCATTGACATTCAGACCTATGTGGGGATGGCGGCCCCCAAGGGGACGCCGCCGGCAATCGTTGAAAAAATACGAAATGACATCAAGGCGATATTGATGACGAGCGAGTTCCAACAAAAGGTTGGTGAGCCCCTTGCCTATGTGCCCGTGGGCAGCACGCCTGCGCAGTTCAGTGAATTTCTAGTGAGCAGGCGAGCAAATACACAAAAAGAGATAAAGGCATTGGGACTGAAGCTCGACTGACGGGACAGCCTCATCGGGTAGCTGCGATTCACTCGACTTCGGAAGCGGTTGGACGCAGAAAGCGCCCACCAAACTGGATCTTCTATGCGAACCGACCAGTTTGCGAAGTGGTGAAGTTTTGCGCATGGGCTGAACGACGCTCTTGGCGAGCAGCATCAACCGCCATTACACAATGGTTTTCGCTGCGTGCGGACCCTCGGCAACGAGCGAAGAAAGTACCCTGAGCGCCTGCAGCAAGCCTGCTTTATTCTGTGCCGCCGCGCCGACTTGCATGCCATCGGTAGTCCCTTGATCCTGGATGACCTTCGCCGCCACACCGCCCTGGACCGCACGCCGTTGCGGCTTGAGCACAGCATGGGCCGCATCTACAACATGCCGCCACCCACACAAAGTTTGGTATCGCTCATCATCCTGGGGCGCAAGCCGGAAATCGATGGGGACGGGCTGACGGTCGCACGCTATTAATTGCAAGGCGGTAGATGCTGCGATGAGTCGACGTTATGCGATAAATAGCCTTGACGGTCGTTCTATACAAATGTGCTTGGCGTCACAACAGGCTCTTTGGAAGGCCTAAAGGAGTGTGTCAATATCGATTTCGCGACAGCCGGTTGGAGATTGACTTGTGCGGAGCGTCAACCGCCTGAGGCGCTCAACCGGTCAAGCGCGAAGCTGCCAGCGTTGCGGTTATTTTCCGACGCTCCAGCATGGCCTTGGCCATCTCGCGGACCGCCTCCACCGTGTGCGCATCGGCGACATCCGGATGTCCGCTGCGGAAAGGCGGGGCCGGGTCATATTCGAGCATCAATTGAATTGCCTTCGCAGTTGCTTCGCCACGAAGCAATCTGAGCAATACGAACGCGAAGTCCAGGCCTGAGGTGACCCCGCCGCCGGTGACCCTGTTTCGGTCGATGACAACGCGATCAGGGACGACATCTACCTGGAACAACCGAAGATAGTCAAGCGAAAGCCAGTGACAAGTCGCCTTGTATCCGGTCAACAGGCCCGCAGCTGCCAACAAAAGGGAGCCGGTGCAAACCGAGGTAATCCACTGCGCACCCGCTGCTTGCTGCCGCAGAAAGGAGAAAAGTTCTTCGTCGTCCATGAGGTCGTTCTGGCCCGGCCCTCCGGGGACGACAACGACATCAAATTGAGGAGCGTCCAGAAAAGACATTGACGGCGTCACCAACAGCCCGGTGTCCCCGACAAACGGCGTACAGTCCTTCCAGACCAGATGCGCCGTGCTGTTGGGTGCTCTTGCCAATATCTCGAACGGCGCAAGCGCATCGAGTGACGTCATTTTCGGGAACGCAAGCACTCCGATCTGCAGATGTTTGTCAGTCATGTTCGTTGGTCCTGTCACGAAGTGGGTGCCTCATCGCAAGCGCTGCGGCGAAAGGCTGCTGGCTCGCACGCCAAAATTCGAGAGGTGCGTGGGCATAGGCTGGTCCAGCAGCAGCGAGGCAGCCAACTGCGAAGCAGCAGACGCGGTCTGGATACCGTATCCGCCTTGCCCGGCGACCCAAAAAAAGCTCGGACAGTCTGTGTCCTTGCCGATCACGAGTTCGCCGTCGGCAACGAACGAGCGCAGACCGGCCCAGACGTGTTTTGGTCGTCGTATCTGCATCGTAGAGACCTCCTCGATGTGATAAATTCCTGTGGCGACGTCAAGCTCCTCTGGCTGTACATCGTGCGGTTCGACCGCATCGGCGTTCGCTGGCGAACCCAGCAGTTGGCCCGCATCCGGCTTGAAGTAATACGACTCGTCGATGCCTATCACCATGGGCCATGCCGAAAAGTCGGTGCCCGAAGACGCGTCGAAAGTAAACGCGGATCGTCTCTTCGGCTGTAGTCCAATCGGCTTTACACCGCTGCACTGCGGGACCACATCGGCCCAGGCACCCGCTGCATTGACCAACGTGCTCGTGGTAAGGGTACGGCCGTCGGCGAGACGAATCGTCCATTTGCCATCGCGGAACACCGCGGAAACCAGATCCGCATCGGCGAGCAGTTGGCCCTGATGGGCGCGAAAGCCGCGCAGATAGCCCTGGTGCAACGCGTGGACGTCCATGTCCATTGCATCGGATTCCAGAACGGCGCCGCAAATGAGGTCGTTGCGCAGCAGGGGGCAGCGTTCAAGCGTCTGTTCGACGGACAACAACTCAACGCTCGGGGAGGTTTGCAGTGCGATCGTAAAAGCGTCGGCAAGCTCCTTCTCCTGCCCGATCCTGGCCACATGCATCACGCCACGGGCGGAAAGGATGGGATGCTCCGTAAAGCCTGCGGGCGGCGCGGTGTAGAAAGCGCGGCTGGCGCGCGTCAGTGCACGCACCGCGGGGCCGCCATACGTCTCGATGAACATCGCAGCCGATCGGCCGGTGGCGTGGTAGCCCGGTTGCGATTCGCGCTCCAGCAGCGCAACCTGCGCATGAGACGCCAACTCGTAAGCCACGGAAGCACCGGCAATGCCCGCGCCGATCACCACAAAATCGTAGTGCACCCTAAGCTCCATGCTCTTCGCCCATGCCCTGGTGATGAGGGTGAGCGGTCTGTTGCTTCTCTCTCGATGACAACATCCTTTTCGCGCTCATGAAGCTGCCGGCGATGCCTTCACGGAACGCGAGAACTACGACGAAGAAGACCAGGCCCTGAGTGACCGTGACCCAATCCCGTAATTCAGCCATGTAGGTCTCCATGCCGATCAGCGTCAACGCCCCAAGGACAGGTCCGATGATCGTCCCAAGACCTCCGACGAGAGCCATCAATATGAACTCGCCGGAGGTTTGCCATGTGACGTCCGTGAGCGTTGCGATTTGCACTGCGATCGCCTTGGTGGCGCCTGCAAGGCCGGTTACGCCAGCAGAAAACACGAAGACTGCAAGCTTGTATCGATTCACGTTGTAGCCCAACGAAATTGCGCGCGGTTCACTGTCACGAATCGCCGCGATGATGCGACCGTAGGGCGAATGAACAAGCCTGGCGATCATCAATATGCAGGCCACGCAGATTGCAAGAACGAAGAAATAGGCGGAAACGTCCCCCTTGAGATTCCAAATTCCGAACGCCACGCCGCGGGGGATATTCTGTATTCCGTCCTCGCCGTTCGTGAACGGAGCCTGGACACAAAAAAAGTAAACCATCTGTGCAAGGGCGAGTGTCGACATCGCGAAATAGATGCCTTGAAGTCGGATGGCAATAACTCCCACGATGCTTCCCGCTATCACCGAGGCGGCTGTTGCGACCAGGATGGCCCATTCAGGAGCCATCCCATACTTGGTCGCAAGGTATCCGGAGACATAAGCGGAGAGGCCAAAGAACATGGCGTGTCCGAACGAGAGCATGCCCATGAAGCCGAGCAACAGGTTAACGGCGCTTGCCGCAACGGCGAAGCAAAGCACCTTCACGAGAAACACGGGGTAGACGAAGAACGGCGCCAGCAGGAGGGCTATGACCGACGCGGCCAGCAGCACCCAACTTCCGGCCGTACGGCGGCTCGCAGTCGTGGATACCTGGCCAATCAGTGCGCCAGAAAATTTCTGCGTGAGCACGCCCTTGCCGAACAAACCCGCAGGTTTGAAAAGAAGGACTGCCGCCATGATGATGAACACCACGGTGTCGGCCAAGGGCGCGTAGAAGACTTTGACGAGTCCTTCCGACAGGCCCAGCATGTAGCCGGTCAAAATGGCGCCCTTGATCGATCCCATACCGCCGATGACGACGACTGCGAAGATGACCACGATCAGATTGGACCCCATCGTGGGGCTCACGTTGTAGATGGGCGCAGCAAAAACGCCAGCCAGTCCAGCCAGACCGACCCCGAATCCATATACGAGCGTCACCATCAGGGGCACGTTGATACCAAATCCCCGAACTAGGTCCGGCCGCTCGACGGCGGCCCGGAGGTAGGCCCCTAGCTTGGTCTTTTCGATCGAGTACCAAGTGCCGAAGCAAACGATGAAGGATGCAAGCAGGGCCCACAACCGGTAGTAAGGCATGTAGCCCAATCCAGTGCGAAAGCCGCCCGGCAGCGGGTTGTCGTAGGGCAAGCCCGCGGCACCAAAGCCTTTTCGGTAGAGGCCTTCAACGATCAGCGTGACGCCGAAAGTCAACAACAAGCCGTAAGTGTGATCCAGATGATAGATGCGACGCACAAAGAGGCGCTCCATCAACATGCCGCTCGCGCCCACGGCCAGCGGTGCGAGCACGATGGCGAACCAGTAGTTGATGCCCAGCCACTGGAGCAGCATCCAGGCGGTGAAAGCTCCCATCATGTATTGCGCGCCGTGCGTAAAGTTCACGACGTTCAACAAGCCAAAGATGATGGCGAGTCCGAGGCTGAGCATTGCGTAGAAGGAGCCATTTATCAGGCCAAGCAATACTTGCCCGACCAGGGCTTGGGGCGAAATACCCAAAACTTCAAACATCTTCAGATTCCCAGATGTGCCTGAACACGAGAGGTGCCACCGATCATCTCTTCACAAGTCAGCTCGTCGACGATCCGGCCGGTCTCCATGACGTAATGCCTGTCGGCGAGCTCACACGCAAATCGCAGGTTCTGCTCCACGAGCAGAATCGTGTAACCCCTTTCTTTGAGCGCATGGATTGTTTTGCCAATGAGCTTGACGATCACAGGCGCCAGTCCTTCGCTGGGCTCGTCCAGCAAGAGCAACTTGGCGCCCGTGCGAAGGATTCGCCCGATGGCCAACATTTGCTGTTCGCCGCCGGACAACTTGGTTCCTTGGCTAGCGCGACGCTCGTAAAGATTAGGGAACAGCTGGTACACCTCGTCCAGGGTCAAACCGCCCTGGCTGATCAGAGGGGGCAACGTCAGGTTCTCTAGAACGCTTAGCTGCGAAAAAATCCCGCGCTCCTCAGGACAGTAGGCCATGCCGAGCCGAGCAATCTGTTCCGGCAGGAAATTCGCGACCTGTGTACCCATGAAGTCGATCCAACCGGACTTCTCTTCGATAAAGCCCATGAGACATTTCAGCGTCGTCGACTTTCCTGCGCCGTTGCGTCCGAGCAGTGTCACGATCTCCCCTTCCTGAAGATTGAAGCTGACTTCGTCAAGCACCCGGTTGCCCATGTAGCCCGCGCGAAGCTTCCGCACTTCAAGCACTGTCTTTCCCGTTTGAGATTCAGTGGCCAATGTAGGCTTCCAGTACGCGAGAGTCTTCGGCGACCATGTCGTAAGAACCCTCTGCGAGCACTTCACCGCGACACAGGACTGTCACAACGTCGGAGAGCTTTTGCACGACCTTGAGGTTATGCTCGACCATGACGATGGTGTTTCTGTCTGCCTGTTCCGCGATAAGGTCCGTGACACGTGCAACATCCTCAATGCCCAGACCCGCCATGGGCTCATCAAGCAGCGCCAATTCCGGCTCAAGCGCAAACGTGGTTGCGAGCTCGAGCGCACGCTTGCGGCCATAGGGAAGTTTGCCAGCAGCTACGTTTGCATACTCGCTCAGGCCAAACCTGCTGAGGAGCCCGTGGACGCGATCATCCAGTTCACTGAGGCATGCTGTTGAGCGCCAAAACACTTTTTGGAATCCAGATATTCGCTGGAGGGGGATGCACAGGTTCTGCGAGGCCGTCAGATGCGGAAAGACGGCGGAGATCTGGAATGACCGCACGACACCGTCGCGCGCCAGTTGCGCTGGCGGAGTGTGGGTGACTTCCAGCGCCTTGTAGAAGATGCTTCCCGAGTCGGCGTCCAGAAATCGAGTCAGCAGGTTGAATAAAGTGCTCTTGCCTGCGCCATTCGGCCCGATGACCGAATGGACAGTGTTGCGCCGCACCGTCAAATCAACATTGTTGACGGCCGTGAAGCCCGAGAAACTTCGGCTCAAGCCCGTAGCCGAAAGAATGATGTCTTGGGAGACGCTGCTGGCCGCAGTCATTTGGTTTTAGCTGCAGCCTTGTCGACAAGGGGGCAGTCGCTCGCGCTCAGCGCGGACAACGCATCGCTGGCCGGGATCACGGTGTTCACCTTGTAGTAATCCCAAGGGTATTTTGAGTCGGCCTTCGACTTGACGGTTACAAGCAGGAAGTCGTGACTGAGCTTGCCGTCCGGACGCAACATGCCATTCTTTTGATACATGTCATTGACAGGCGTGCTACGCATCTTCGCGTCTACAGCATCCGTTGCATCCGTTTTCGTCGCGACGACGGCCTTGAGATAGTGGCTCGCTGCGGAGTACATGGCTGCCTGCGTCGCCGTTGGCATGGCCTTGAAGCGCTCAAAGAACCTGCGTCCGAATGCGCGAGACTGTTCGTTCAGGTCCCAATACCAGGCGGTGGTGGCCGAGAGCCCTTCGATGACGTCGAGGCCTGCAGCGTGGACGTCGGAAATTTCAAGGATGGTGGCGACGGGCTTCTGCTTGCCGCCCTGCATCCCGAATTCCTTCCACTGCTTCATCGAGTTGACCAGCTGCGCCCCACCATTGGCGAACATCACGGCTTTCGCATCGGAACTTTGCGCCTGAAGCAGGAAAGAACTGTAGTCGGTAGTGGCCATAGGGTGATAGGTCTCGCCAACGCTCCGGCCTCCGTTCGCAGCCAAAATCTCCTTGGCGACTTGAACGGCGTTCTTTCCAAATGCAAAATCCGCGGCAACGAAATACCATGTGTCCGCACCGCTCTTTAGCAGCGATCTGACCGGGCCCGATACCAGCGCATAGGAGTCATGAAGCCAGGAATAACCAGTCCTCACGCACTGCTTTCCAGTCAGTTCCGTGGTGCCAATCGCACCGTACATCCCGATCTTGTTTTTCTCCTTGATAACCGTCTGAATTGCCAGTGCTACGGCAGAGTTGCTAACATCCATGATTGCATCGACTTTGTCCACATCGAACCAGCGCCTGGCGATCGTGACCCCTAGGTCTGCCTTGTTCTGATGGTCGGCAACCAGGACTTCAACCTTGATGCCTCCAAGTTGACCCTTCATGTCCTCAACAGCCATTTGGACCGCCAAGACCGAGCCGGGACCGCTCAAAGCCGAATACGGACCCGACTGGTCATTGATGACACCCAGCCGAACGACGTCGTCGGAGATCTGGGCAACACAAGGCAAGGTGATTGAAGCCAGTGCGCAGAGAATCAAGTCTTTGATCGCATAACCGGTTTTCATGAGACGTCCTTAGTGGAATTGAAGGAGGGGCCGCCGAGGTCGATCGGTATGGGCCTTGATCTTTGCAGGGCGGCCCTTGCAACCACAGGCGTCACGCTCTTGTGCAGGTCCGCCTCCGCAGCCAGGGCACGGGCTACTCGCTCCGGCCCCGCCTTTTCGGGGGAGCCGCAATCAAAGGGCGGCTGCGGGTCGTACTCGAGACCTAGCTGAATCAACTTTGCGATCTCTTCCCCGCCCAGTTCTGCCGCCAACGTGAGGCCGAAATCAATGCCGGAAGTAACGCCGGCGCCTGACAAACGATTTCGATCGCGAACGACCCGCTCCCGGACCGGCTCTGCGCCGAACTGCGGGAGATAGTGCAACCACTTCCAGTTGCACGCCGACCTGTAGCCATCGATCAACCCTGCTGCGCCCAACAGCAAGGAGCCGTTGCATACCGACGTCACATAACGCGCCGCCGCTGCCTGTTGCCTCAGGAAGTCGATGGTCAATGCATCGGTCATCTGCTCGATCACACCAAAACCACCCGGGGCGCAAACCACGTCGAGTTGCGGGCAGTCCGCATAGGTCACCGTGGGGTTGATGGAAAAGCCGACATCGGTCATGACCGGCTCAAGCGACTTCCATACCAGGTGCACTTTCGCTCCCGGGACACGGCTGAGAACTTGGGCGGGTCCGGTCAAGTCGAGTTGTGTTACCCCCGGGAAGAGCAGAAATCCGACGTGGATGGTTGTGTTCATAGGCAAAGGCGCGGTCAAGAGAAATAAGCAACAGGTCGATTCTCGACAGCAGCGCGCATGGCGTAAATGACAGACTTAGGTCAATATCGGCCAAATGCCTCCCGCATTGACGATCGACGTGGCGGGATCAGGGAACTGTGCACGCGTAATTGGTCGCGAGCGCGGCGGCTGCGGGGTCGTTGACCGGGCCGATATACCGCGGGTATTGCGGATAACGGCAAAGCGGGCGAGCGGCCTGGACGACACCGCTGGCCACCCGTGTCGCAGAGAGCGTTTCCGGCGCCGTCCCCTTGACCGCCCAGGTATCCAGTGCGCTGAGCAGGTCGGTCTGGTCGGCGCCGGGGCCACCTTCACAGTGACCCACGCCCGGCGCTACGTAGTAGCGTACGAACTCGTCGGTGGCTGCCTGGCCTCCCACCGCATTGGTCATGGCTTGATAGTAGGCGGTCGTTGCCTTGGGACTGAGGGACGGGTCACTTCCACCGTGCCAAAGGATGAGCTTGGCGTTGGCCTTCTTAAATGGACGCAGATCGGTGTTCGTCGCGTCGTTGAGTGCCGCCATGCTGTAGAGGGAACTCAGATTCGACTCAAAAGCGTAAGTGAGCGAATCTTGCGCCGGGTCGCGTGCCAGGTAGTTCTTCACGGTGGTGTCTTGGAACAGGTAATGGAGTGCGTTCAGCACGTTACCGTTGCCGGTGACCCACGAACCCCAACCAGCCGCCGAGTCGTCTTCGTTGCCGTTCAGAGGCAGAGCAAAACTTGTGTAGGTCCCGTTCACGAACGAGGCAGGCGAGGTCCGAGAGATCACAACGGCTAACTGCGGATCCGACAGACAGGTGTCGCCGGTGTCCGCACCCCCCGCGCAACGCAAAGACGTGGCGTCGAACGTGCATGCCTGCGGGTTGGAGACAATCCCGTCGACGATGCCGTCTTGTGCGTCGCAGGTATCGCGCACTGCCTTAGACAGCAACGCAAGCTTTGCGGCAGTGATTTGACCACCGGGTGCTGCCACCGCCTTCTCGTTTCGATTCCAGTGACCCATGAATCCCACCCAGTTATACCCGGGTGCGCGTGCAATGATGCCATCGAACAGGTTGGGATTGCGCTCGGCTGCCATCAAGGCTTCCCGCCCCGCGTTCGAACATCCCTCGAAATACGACTTGGTCGGCGACGAGCCGTAGGCGGCGGTCACCGCTTTGAGTGCGGTCGACATGACTGTCGGCACTGAAAGGCTGCCGAAGAGTTGGGCCGCGAAGGTGTCATTTAACGCAAAGCTGGCATCGAGGCCGCTGGCCTGGTGCCCCGAATCGCTCGCGACTGCTGCGTAACCTTGCATCAAAGCAGGCAGCACCAGATCCGGAATCGAGCCGTCGTAGCCACCACCGCCGCCGTAATAGAGCTTTCCATTCCACGCGTCAGGCAAACGCATTTCAAAATTCAGGGACGGCGCGATGGTGCCGTTGACTTTGCAGTAAGTGGGCACATTCCCGCTCGGCGGGACGACGACGCCAGTCAATGTGGCACCCGCGAGCGTTTTTCCGGACAGTGACTCGCAGGCAACTTTGGCGGTGACCGCAGGTTGGGTCGCATCCGCCGGTTGAGAGGTTGCAGGTGGCGCTGCTGACTGCGGGTTCGTCACTGGCGTTGCCAAGGCGAACGGCACCGAATTGTTGCCTCCGCCACCGCATGCCGACATTAGGATCGAACACGTCGTCGTCACGGCGAGTACCGGCCTATGCGCCATACGTGACTGCAACTTTATCAATGATGCGAGCTTCATCTTGAGGTCTTTCGCGAGAGTTGAGCTGGTGAGGGTCGAGTGGGTAGCACTGCCGAGCGATGGCCTGAGTGAAGTCAATTCTCGGCACCCGTCCGTTTGGCGTAAATGACAAAACGCGGCTAATATCCGCCAATGTCATCACCTCGAAACGTCGCCATATTGACCTTTGATCGTTGCCAAATCCTGGACGTCACAGGCCCCGCAATGGTGTTCGCTGCCGGCAACGACGCATTGGGCAAGACCTTCTATAAGGTGCATCTCTTGTCGGCTAGAGGCGGCATCGTTCAGAGCAGCAGCACGGTGTCATTCCTCACGGCGCCGACCAAAGACCTCCCGTCCGGGACGATCGATACCTTGTTGATTGCGGGCGGTGACGACGCCGGCCTGCGCGAGCTTTCGGCCAATGCGGCAGTCAAGAAATGGGCTGTGCGTGCCAGTGAGAAGGCGCGTCGGTTCGGATCCATCTGCACAGGATCGTTTGCATTGGCGCAGTTCGGACTTCTTGACGGCAAGCGTGTCGCAACGCACTGGTCGGCTTGCTCGGCGCTGGCCGAGATTTGCCCCGGGGCCCAAGTCGACGCCAATGCGTTGTTCGTCAATGACGGTCGGCTGTGGACGTCGGCGGGGGTCACCACGGGCATCGACATGAGCCTTGCGATGGTGGCCTCGGACCTCGGCGACGCGGTTGCCAACATGATCGCCAAGCGACTTGTCCTGTACGCGCGACGGCCGGGTTATCAGTCTCAGTTCAGTCCTGTTTTGAGCGCGCAGAGCCATGCGGATGCACCGTTCTCAGAATTGATCGACTGGATTCGCGAGAACCTTTCGCAGCCGTTGGAAGTTCCAAGACTTGCGTCTCGAGTCTCGATGTCGGAACGCACCTTCCTCCGCAATTTCACCCGTCGCGTCGGTGAGACACCGGCGCGTTTTGTCGAGACCTTGAGACTCGACCAAACCCGTGTTTTTCTCGCGGCTGGCATGTCGCTGAAAGAGATCGCCTCGAAGGTCGGTTATCTCACCGCCGCGCAATTATCGAAGGCATTCGATCGGCGCTTTGGCATGACGCCCTTGTTGTTTCGGGAATTGCACTGCAGTGGCACGCGAGCCGGCGTCGACTCCGACTAGTTCCTCGGCGAACGGTCGCAATAGGTGCCCCCGACGCAAGCCATAGGAACATAGAGTTCACCCTGTATGCGCCATTTGCGATTCGCGCAAACCCATTGGGCCGCATAGCGCCCTCGTAGTTCGACGCTTCCGTCGGGTTCCGTCCATCGCCCTGTCCAGTCCCCTTCTTCGAAAGCAACACCCCACGCAGACATGACCGAGACCGAGATCGGTGTCCGAACCCACAAGGTGTCGGGCCTTCTCGCAAATTGCGCCATGTAGAAACGGCGGTTGGCCTCGGCACCCAGCAGCTGAACAGAGGTCGAGCCTAAGACCAGGATGTCATCCATCCACACACTGGCGATGTCCTCGATTTCCTGGCGAACAATCGCCAAGTTCGACGACGCACGCGCTGCGCGAATCATGTGTTCGTCGGTCGCCCTTTCAGTACTCACGCTGCAACCTTGTCCTGTCGCGTGATCACCTGGCCGCTGCGCGCTCCGCTGTGCATGCCGTGCTGCCAGGTGACGGTGCCGTTGACGATCACGGTGTCGATGCCTTCCGCTGGCTCCGTAGGCGTCGCGTAGTTGGCCGCGTCACGTATCGTGGCCGCGTCGAAGATCACGATGTCGGCGTGCTGCCCGACCTGTAACGTGCCGCGGCCGTGCAGGCCGAAGTTTCTCGCAGTGAGACCCGTCATCTTCCAGACCGCGGTCTCGAGCGGAAACAAGCCGATGTCTCGGCTGTAGTGGCCGAGCACCCGCGGAAACGTGCCCCATAGCCGCGGGTGCGGCTTGTCGCCGAGCGGGATGCCGTCGGAACCGATCATCGTTTCGTCAAACGCCAGCACCCGCTGCACGTCGTCTTCGTCCATCATGAAATAGATGGCGGTGCCGGGCTGCAGTGTGAGGGCCGCCTCCTCTTTCGACACGCTCCATTCCTTCGCGATCTCGGCCAGATCGCGGCCGGCGCATTCGGGATGCGGTTCGCTGCTGGCGATGAGCACGCGTCCGCCAAGCATGCCGCCGTCGGCGCGGATCATGGTGGAGCCGGCCGTGTAGGGGTAGCAGTCGAGCGACACACATTGGTGCTTCATCGTTTTCTCGATGAGGGGCAACGTGATCTTGGTTTGACCAAAATTGGGAGCATGCATCGCCTTGTGATGCGACAGGACCACCGGTACCTCCAACGCGCGACCAATGGCGAAGGACTCTTCCATCGCTTCCAAGATCTTGTCGGCCTCGTCGCGCATATGCGTCACGTAGAGGGCGCCCCGCGCTGTCAAGGGGCGGCCGACCTCGATGATCTCGTCGGTCGTCGCCTCTGCTGCCGCCGCATAGAAAGTGCCAGTGGACATGCCGATGGCGCCGGCTGCCATCGCCTCTTCGACGTGCATACGCATGGCTGCAATCTCCGTCGGGTTGGCTGGCCTGTCCAGCTCGCTCATGATGAGTCCGCGAAGCGTCGAATGGCCGACCATGGCTGCCACGTTCACCGAAGAGGGCGTTGCACGCAGCGCATCGAGGTAGGCGGCAAACGTGGTGAAGCGCCCTTCCGCGGGTGCGTCGATCAGATTCAGCGGCATTGGCAGATCCATGTCGGCGCGCAGCGGTGCGGCACTCACGCCGCAGTTGCCTGTCACCACCGTGGTCACGCCCTGCGATATCTTGAAAGGCATCGCCGCCTGTGACAGCACGGCCTGGTCGTCGTGGGTGTGCGAGTCGATGAATCCGGGTGCCACCATGCGGTCGGTAGCATCGAGCGTTTGGTCGGCGGTCGCGAACGACAGGTCACCGACCGCGGCGATGAATCCATCGACGATACCGACATCTGCGTTGAATCGGGGGGCCTTGGTGCCGTCGATGACGGTGCCACCACGTATCAGCAGATGGTAGTGATCGTGCAGATTGCTCATTTGCTTTTCAGTTTCCCGGCAAGGTTGCCGCACCGTCGATTTTGGACAACCAGACGGTCTGGGTAAACGACAAAAGCCCGCCTGTATCCGCCAGCTTGCTAGCGAATGAGCGAATGGACTGTACGTCCAGAGCGAAAAATGGCGCTCCAGGTATTGAAGTCACATAGCTCGGGTAGCGACGTCAGCAAACCTCGCGAACTGCCCAACGAACCACGCTAGGGCGGCTGCGATTG
Source organism: Variovorax sp. (assembly GCA_028292285.1). GTDB lineage: Bacteria > Pseudomonadota > Gammaproteobacteria > Burkholderiales > Burkholderiaceae_C > Variovorax. The sequence continues at coordinate 29,838 of JAQGMP010000318.1, forward strand.
CTGCCCTAACGCAACTGGCGTTCGTTCCGGCTCACCAGCTGCAACAGCTTGCGTGAGGTTCCTGCACGCAAGCAACCGGCTGCTCGCCTGTGTCGCGAACCCTCCGCCTTGGATTGGGCAGCCGGACAGTTTTGAGTCCAACCAATCCCACCGCCCGATTGGCACGGTGACATCCGACGGGTTCAGAAACATGCACCGAGCGCGTTAGCAGAAGTAGGTTCTCTTGATTTTTGAGATTCGGCACGTGTATTTCCGCGCTCCGCCCTCGGTTGTTGCGCGTAATTGCGTCAAGCACGTCAACCGACTGACAGCCAGCGGTTGGCAGGATAGCAGCCGCATCTGGGTCGGCTGACTGACGGTGCAGGAAAACGCGTCACTCGCATTCGAGCGGCACCGGCCGACGGCGGATGGCCCTGCCATCGTCGCGGCACGCTGCTCGCCAAATGTTCAACTGCAGGATCTCGCGCAGAGCTTTACGGAGTTTTTCGGCGCCCATGCGTCCGGCTCCGACAGACCGATCGCGCGTTGCATCAGTGCGTGTTTGGAGCGCGGCATGCGCTGCGTGGCTTGCGAAGTAGTCCATCGTGGCCTTCACCCCACTTCCGGCAAGCTGCATGCCCGTGAGCTTCAGGCCCATCTCGACGCCCGCCGCGGTTGCAAATGTTCCGGCGCATCGGACAGACAGTGTCGCCAATTAAGTTGCTGATAGATGGCGTCGCGACGTGGTCAGGGTTTGCAACTTGCGTTAGGGCGCTTTTGAACGGGGATGCTCGCCGGGCGTCGTTGCCCCGCATGTCGATACGACAGATCCTCGTCTCTGATGCGCTGCAAGACCGCCGTCTTGAATCTTACGTCGTACACCTCCTCATGCTTGTGTCGGAGCCGGCGAGTCCGTTCGCCTCATATGCGGCAGCCCAATTGCGCAGCGATGAAAACTCCCATGTCATGATGCTGCGCGGTAGCTCGCAGCCCCAGCCGAACAGAACAGTAGTAGGTCTCGACCGCTTCCGCTTTATCTATCTGAATATTCTTCCAAGTTCGACCCCCTAGATATGTCCAACTTTCCGGGGTCAGTTCATACGTTACGTGCACACATAGACGAGCGAGTCACATCGGGCGAGGACACAGCCGGCGTTGTCAAGGCGTGCCTCCATTTGTTGGTTGCTTCCGTGCCCGGTACGAGCGGCCCACAGCATTCGCTGGAGCGGGTCGTGAGGCGCGGATGCCGTGCCGATCGACGTCACTCGTTGAGCGACGCCGCCCTGCAACCGCTTTTCATGCGGCGCCGTTCCATGAGCGTCATTGGTTGGATGCGATTCAGAGCCGCTTGCGCCAGGTGATCCAGCCGACAAAAATTGACAGTGCCGCCACCACAAGCGGAGGCGCAGCGTGCCCATATTCGCTGTGGATCGTGACGGTTCCGAGTGCCGCCAACATGACGGCGCAGCCGAGCGCGGAGCCCATAAGGCGGCTCGGCGCCCGAGCAAGCAGAATCGCTGCGGTGAGTTCCAACGACCCGGTGACAAAATGGAACCAGTGCGGATACCCCCATCTCAGGTACTCCTCGTAGATAGATCGCGGGGCAAAGAGATTGCTGAGTGACCCCACGACGAAAAATGCGGCAAGGGCCAAGGGCAAGACCTGGCGCCAAGTAGTTTTGATCATTGGTCGGTCCCTCGCAGCTACTTCGTGGTGGCGTTTTTTGCAGCCGCGAACACTTGGCCGGGTGCCGTCGTGCCCGCGACGTGCTCCGTACCTTCGACGCCAACGTCCATCCAGCCCAGGTTGATCGCCTCGTACATGGCTTCGGCCTGTCCCGTCTGTCCCCTGGGGAGGCCAAACTGCTCGAACGCTGCGGACCACCCTGCCCGCGGAACGGCAAAGGCTTTGACGTCGCGCTGAAGGACCTCCCCCAATTGGGTGGCGACTTCATCGGCGCTGACCATCGAACCGAGCTCGATGGCCCGCTGCCCCGACCACGCCGGCCCGGTCAGGAGCGCAGCCACCTCGGCGCCGATGTCGTTGGTCGCGACCATGGTTGATTTCCGGCTGGTCGGGTCGTAGAAGACAGGGAGGGTGCCGCCCTGGGCGACATGCAGTCCGAAGAGAAAGTTTTCGAAGAAGCCGCCGGCGCGCACGAAGGCGATCGGCAATGGCAGATTGCGCAAGCCCTGCTCCAGCAACGACAGCGCCGTGATCATCCCCAGCCCCTGGGATCTGTGCGCTCCCATCGACGAAAGCGCGACGATGCGCGGCGGCTTGACCTGGGTCAGGGCCTTAACATAATTGGCAATGATGCCCTTGGCTTCTTTGAAGTCCGGCGAAGGTGTCCAGACAGCCGGCAACATCACAAACGCGCCGTCGACGCCGTCGAGCGCCCGCGCGATGGCGTCTGTGTCGCTCCAATCGCCGTCAACCAGTTCGACGCCTTGGGCCGCCCAGCTGGCCGCCTTCGCCCGGTCACGAACCAGCGCGCGCACTTTCTTGCCTTGCGCCAGCAGATGCCTTGCCGTTGCGCCACCGACTTGTCCCGTAGTTCCCATGACTAAAAACATTGAATGATCTCCTGCCCCGTGGGGTCTACAATTGAGGGAAGGTCTACTTTAGAGACCCTGTCACTGCTCCACAAGGAGGCAGTTTTAAGTAACCTAGGACGGGCAAGGGGAACCCTGCATGAGCACCGCGTCGGGCGCGATCGAGAGATTCAGCCGTTTTCAAACAGACGACGCCCAGTCAGCTGACGGGGTGCACTGCCCCGTGCGGGACGTACTCGACCGCATCGGTGACAAATGGAGCATCCTGATGATCATGACCCTCGCGACGCGGTCGCAGCGCTTCAGCGAGCTTCACCGCGCCGTACGCGACATCTCCAAGCGCATGCTCACCCAGACCCTGCGCGATCTGGAACGCG
>JAQGMP010000350.1 GCA_028292285.1 Variovorax sp.
CTTTGCCGCTTCCGCCTTCAACGGCCCCGCAAGGCGCCACCGTGCTCGTCCGCGGTGCTCAGCAGTCCCCGCCCCTGTCCCGAATGGCGCCGGTAATCGACGAGAACTGCGACTCGAAGATCCCGCGTGCGCGCCGGGCCTGCGCATCCGGTGCGCACAGGTAGATCTCACGGCCGGGGCGCGCCTCGATGCGCAGGCCGCTCGCTCGAAGCATCGCCTCCACCCGGCGTGGTTGGGCGCCACCTGTTGGTCGGGTCCTCGGCCAGCCGGTGTTCAATGAAGGCCATGCGCGCCCAGCCGCTTTCCAGCAGCGGGGTGCGGTCCTCAATGGGACAGTTGTCCACGGGCCCGTAGACTGAGTCACCCGGCATCGTGAGCGTCTGGAACATCAGCCTGCGGCGCGTGCGTTCGGCAAGCAGGTCGAGCGCGAGCATCGGATAACGCAGGTGGTAGAAAACGCCTCTGAGCCCGACCATGTCGAAGGAGGCGCTGTCTCGCGCGAGAACGCAGACCTCCATCTGGCGGAACTCTACCTTCGAGTGGAGGCCGAGTTGCCCTGCTGCCCAACGGGCCTGGTCCAGGCAGTGAGCGTCAACGTCGATGCCCAGCACCGATGCGCCGCGCCGCGCCGGTTCAAAACCGTAGAAGCCCGCGTTACAGCCGACGTCGAGCACGCGCCAGCCGTTCAGGTCGTCGGGCACGAAGGGGCGGAGTCGCCACAACATCAAGGCCTGACGCGTCTGGTCTCCGGCCGCTGCGCTCACCACGCCAACGGCGCTTTCGTTCAGTTCAAGATCGAACGACTTACCGGAGATGTGGACAAAGACTTACGCGCTAAGCGACAGGTAGGCGAACACTTGATTTTCAAGGAGATTCCCATGTCACGACCATCCAAACCCTCCGGCGGGAACGAGAGTCACAAGCGTCCGATACCCGCCGAAGGTGCGATGAAGCAGACGTCGAAGACTGCTGCAGAAGTCGACGCCCAACTGGCGTCGCGCTGGGACGCCAAAACGCTCGATAAGGTGAACGGGGACAGTCCCCGCGATGCCGCCGCGGAGCAGGCTCGACGAGAACCAGACTCGAGCACACGATCGCCGGACGCGGGCGAGACCCACTGGTCGCAAGCCAGCGCCGACGGGCTACAAACCCCGGTTCCGAAGCAACCCACCGAGCGCGACGAATCCGCCAGCAGCCAGTCCGCGGCCAACGCGTCGATGGGCGCCATCGGAAGGCTCGCGCACCACGATGCCATGACCGGCGTCGACACGGACCGCGGACCCGTGTTGGATGCTGTGTACAACGGGCCGGTCACCGAAGGGCACCGGATGGACGACGGGGAAGACGTGCATGGCGAGCGCGACCCGGCGAAGTCCACCTCCTCGCGGGCCAGCCAGAAGCGCTGACTAGAAGACACGCGGAACGTGCCCGCGTCCGCGATGTTCAGCTTTTGTCCGGCGCGGGCAGTTCCTCGCCGTTTTCGAGGATCTGGGACGCGTTGGTCCCGATGTCCGCCGTGCCCGGGTAACCATGTGGCTTGTTCGCCTCGCGCCCCTGGCGACTGCCCTGCGCAGGATCGTCCTGTCCAATCGCACGGTCCTGTTCGATGTTGGAGGGAGACTGGCGGGGCGTGGCGGACATGTCGATTCCTTGAAGTGAGGCCACGAGACTGCGCGAGCCGCCCCAACCCGGGATGTCATCCATCGGCAACGCACGCTGTCAGTCGGGGACGGCCTGGGCTGCGCGTCGAACCTCCTCCTGCCCTCCATGGCATGCGTGGGTCACTCCCCGCTGACTGGCAACCGCGCCTTGGGACTACGCCAGTTGTCGCGCGCCATTGAACACTGCTTTTTTTGGAGACTCAATTTTATGTCAGCAGACTCTGCAACACAGCGCGGCATCCCGGACGAGAATAAGGTGCCGCCTGGACAGGCCACCGCACGGCCACGCGGGACATCCACCCGAACTGCCGCTGCACCGGCTGCGGATACCACCACTCCTTTCCCGTTCCCGACCGCCGAGGACCATGACAACCCACCGGTAATCGAGCAACCGGTGCTGCAGGACACGTCCGAAGACGCGCTCGACGCCGGTGTGGAGGAATCTTTTCCGGCAAGCGACCCGGTGTCCGTGACCGTCACCAAGGTGGTGCCGGTTGCGGCCAAGGAAGATAAAAAGATCTGAGGGGCTAGCGCCGCTGCAAGCACCGGGAACGTTCAACGGCGCGCTGCAGAAGCCAAACCAGCAGCGGCAAGGTTGCCAGGAGGTAGACGTCCAGCGCGTTGGATCCTCTCAATGCGATCGCCGTCCAGACTGTCGCGGCGAGAAGCCAGGCATCTTTTTTTTGTCCGGCGGCCAGGGCCGTCGGCATGGGAGCACCCGAAGGCGCGTGTGCGTGGAAGCGATGGAAAAAGCGCAGGCAAACGAACACGTTCAATGCCGCGGCGGCCCAAAAACATGGAAATGCCAGTGCGAGATGCCAGCTCATCTTTCCCTCCGTGAGTCGCTGAGCAAGGCAATCCGCGTTCCCAAACCGTAACGGCTGTTGAGCTATGGAAAGGTGTCTGGCTGCTTCTCCGCCAGGCAGCGTAGGCTGCGCGCCTGGGCAGCGAGGGCCTGCTCCGTCGCTTCGAGCTGGCGGGCATGTTCGACGTCTCCGGCTCCGCGGTGCACCGCGGCGAGCGACCGCAACAAAATGGCTTGCTCCTGCAGGGCGCGGATGGCCGCCCAGAGCGCCTGGTCGGTGGTTGCAGCCAGCGTACTCTGCAAGGTCTTGCTGGTATACGCATGACCGGTGTGGCAACGGTACCGTATGGGCTTGGAATCGTTGAGTTGCCACAGACTGCCGTTGCAGTCTGGGCACACGAACGTGCTGGGCTGGGCGATGGCGGCAAGAAGTTCCATCGGGTCTCCCGTTGCCATCGCCAGCTCCTGTTCGTGGACGAGATCGGAAGGCAAGACGACCGACGCCGAAAGCGCTGGCGCTTCGTCGATGAACGCCTGCAGCACCTCGGCCATTTCGGCGAGTGGCCTGCAATGGTCGACGTCGACAAAAGCGAGTGCACTGCGTGGCATGTCGGGGGACTGCGCCTCGTCTGGGTCTTGCACCAGTGCCTTGCCCCCACATGCCTTGATTGCCTGCAGTCCGGCGGTTCCGTCGTCCAGTGCCCCTGTCAGGATGACGCCGATCACGCCAGGTCCGCCCGCCAGCGCCGCCGAAAGGAACAAGGGGTCGATGGCAGGACGTGTGAAGTGCTCCTTGGGCCCCTTGGTCAGCCGGATGCGATCATTCTCAACCAGCATGTGATGGTCCGGCGGAGCGACATAGATACGCCCTGATTCCAGAGGCTCGCCGTCCCGGGCGTGGGCCACCGGCAGGGCCCCGCGGCTGGCGAGGATTTCCGGCAGGATGCTCGGGTTGGGGCCCGTGTGCTGGACCACAAGGACAGGAGCATCGAAGTGCGCCGGTAGCGTGGACACCAGGATGGACAGCGCGGCCACGCCACCGGTCGACGCGCCCACGACGACCATTTTTTTCGACCGCGTGCTTTGCGAGGTGCTCGATGGGGTACTCATCCGTCCGGTATGCCCTGCAACGTCCGGGGCGTCAATCGCGCAAAGTCGCTATTTCGCCGGAGACGATGCTGTCAGCGCGCGGCTTTGCTTTGCCACAGGACCTGGAGACCCAACACGACTGGGCCATGCTGGCGGCCCGATGCGTGGCGCTGGATTCGCGAAGGGCGGCGCTTCCTGGAACGGGCCGGATGTGAGTGGGTGGTGGTGGGAGGCCCGGCAAGCGGTCGGACACTCCCCCCGCGGCAAATCATGACTTGACCCGCGAGTTGTCGATGTGAATCCAACGACCTTTTTCGCCCGACCCCGACGCAGGCGGCGGGCCTGTCCCCAGCGAAGTTCTGTGCGGCCTCTGTGGTGGCGTCGGGCGCGCCGCGGACGGCACGCCATGCCCCAGGTGCGGCGGCGCGGGGCCGGCCCGAAGGTCCGCCCGCCTTGACCTGAGCCTTGACGCCGGAACGTCGCCCCGTGTGCAGCAGCCCATGACCCGCAACCGCGGAGCTCGGACGATGAGAGGAAGCATTGACGCGTGCTCAGGGCGCAGTCCGACATCCATCCTGGAGGCCGCAGGCATCGTCGGCGCTTTCCTCAGGAGCAATCATGTCAAGACAAGCGAAAAGCGACGCGCGCGACAACAAGCGCGTCTTCTGGTACGGCGTCGCCGCCATCATCGTGGTGGTGCTGGCGGCTGTTGCCTACAACGTTTATTCGCAGGCAAAGCAGCCAGGGGCCGTCATTGCGCCCAACCCGTCGCTTGGCACATCCAAAGCGACGCCCGACACCGCGCCCGCGAAGTGAACGCGGTCCAGCCGCCCGTGCATGCGGCACGGGCATGCCGAATGGCATGCGCATTGCCCGCAGCAGGGCAACCAACGCTCAAGGAAATTCGATGACCGAGCCGAACGCCGGTGCAAACCCGAAGGACGAGGTGCAGCCCGGAACGCCTCAAAGCGCAGAGGACATCTGCCCGCAGTGCCAGGGCCGCGGGTCCGTCGACGGGCGCACGTGCCCTGGATGCGATGGCAGCGGCACCGTCGTCGTGAGCGTGGGGGACGCATAGCCCGCGCCGCGGATTCGCCAAACCAACCGAGGAATCGAGATGAGCAGCCAACGAACATTCACCCAGTTTCTGCCGAGCGTGACCAACATGATCCGCTTGGACCACACCCACGTGGTGTCAACGTTTCATCAGTACAAGACGACCGCCCCCGAACGGGTCAAGCTCGGGCTTGTCCAGACGATTTGTGCGGCGTTGGAGGTCCACGCCCAATTGGAAGAGGAAATCTTTTACCCGGCGGTCCGCCCCTACCTGGAGGCCTCATTGATGCAGGAAAGCATCGATGAACATGCGGAGATGAAACGCGTGATCGCCGAACTCCGCGCCATGTCCGCCTCGGACGCCCGGTACGATGAGCGCGTGAACTCTCTCATGCGTGATGTGATGCATCATGTGGCCGACGAAGAAACGATCGTGCTGCCGGCCGCCGAGTCTTTCATGTACGACAGGTTGGGCGACCTGGGTTTGCGAATGACGAAGCGCAGGCTGGAACTGGTGTTGCCCCGCTCCGGCGAGATCGCGCTCAACATGGCGCGCGCGGCCTCCGGCAACAAGCTCGCGCTGGCGGTCCTTGGCCTGGCCGCGGGTCTCTTGCTATTGAAAAGGCAACGTGCGCACTGAGGGCGCGTTCGCCACGGCGCGCGGGCCGTCGGTAAAGTTGACGGCAGCTTTGGCCCGCTCGCGCTCGTTGCCGGCGGCGTGCACGCCAGGGTGAGCATCGCGCACGCGCACGCGGCGGCGGTTGGTGGGGAATGCCGCAAGGCGGCGCCGCCGCCGTGGATCGAATGCCGCGCGGGACTGCCGTATTTCGTCACTTCGGAAGGCGCGGCCTGGACGCCCATCGGGCACAACGACGCCGTCGACTGGCCTGAACTGCGAGGGTTGTTTGGCCGGCGTGATGTCGCTTCCGTGCGCCAGCACCTGCACGGCCTCAAGGCCGCCGGCGTGACATGTCTGCGGCTGATGCTCGAATATTCCCAAGGTCGCCACCGCTACCTGGAACGACCGGCGGGGACGTTCGCCCCCGCGATGGTCCGGTTCTGGGACGACCTGTTCGCGTTGTGCGAGGAGTCCGGGCTACACCTGCTGCTGACGCCCTTCGACACGTTCTTCGCCTGGCGCCGCTGGCAGCACCACCCGTACAACCAGGCCAATGGTGGCCCGTGCGCGGACCGCAGCCGCTGGCTTACCTGTGGCGCGACGCGCGCGGCGATCAAGAAGCGGTTCGAGTTCGTCGTCCGACGCTGGGGCGGCAGCCCGGTTCTGTTCGGTTGGGATCTCTGGAACGAACTGCACCCCGCGCACGCGGAGCAGGACGCGTCGGGGTGCGCTGACTTCGTGTCCGATATCAGCCACTACCTGCGGCGGCTCGAGCGATCGGTGCACGGGCGCACGCATCTTCAAACCGTGTCCGTGTTCGGGCCGGAGCTGCGCCAGACGCCCGCGCTGGCAGCCACCATTTACCGGCACCCCGGCCTCGACTTCGTGAACACGCACCTGTACGAAGCCGACACCATCGACAACCCGCGCGACACCGTCGCGCCGGCCCTGGCGACCGGCAAACTCATTCGCGAAGCCCTCGGTGAAACGCGCGACGCGCGCCCGGTGTTCGACTCGGAGCATGGGCCCATCCATGCGTTCATCGATCATCACCGCACGTTGCCCGAAGCCTTCGACAACCAGTATTTCCGGCACATCCAGTGGGCGCATCTTGCAAGTGGCGGGGCGGGCGGCGGCATGCGCTGGCCCAATCGCCATCCGCACTGTTTGACCCCCGGCATGCGTGAAGCGCAAGGCGCGCTGAGCCGCTTTCTTCCGCTCATCGACTGGACCCGCTTCCGGCGCGTCAATCTCAACGAAGCGGCGCGCACGGGCGCTGGACTCGCGGCTTTCGCGTGCGGCGACGGGGATCAGGCGGTCGCCTGGTTGCTCCGCACGGACAGCCTCGGCGCCGACGGCATGCTGCGCAGCGATCTGCCGGGGTTGCCGACGACGCTCGGTCTGCCCGGCTTGCACGCAGGCTGCTACCGGGTAACCGAGTTCTGCACGCGCACCGGACGGGTCGCCGCCAGCCGCCGCGTCGCGCATGCGGGCGGACAGCTCGTCCTCCAGTGCGCACCGGTCATCCGCGACGTCGCCGTGGCGGTCTCCTCGGTCGGGGCCTGACGGACGACCGACCCTTGCTGACGGGCGCGTTGGGGTCGAAGCGCGCGCGCGGCACGCTGGTTGCCGAAGGTGGGAACGCGCACGTTGGCGCGGCACCTTCGCCACTCCAGGAGTCCTCGATGTCCGATTCGTCCTTCGAAAGCAGTTCCTTCGCAACGCCTCGCCGCGGCTTCGCGGCCCTGGATCCGGCCCGGCGAAGCGAGATTGCACGCCAGGGCGGGCGGGCTGCGCACGAGCGAGGCACCGCGCATGAGTTCGACCCGGCCGAAGCACGTGCCGCCGGGTTCAAAAGCCGCGACGTGTCCCGCGTGCGCGCCGAAGCAAGCGCCGCGTCAAGGGCCGTGCCCGACGTCGGCATTCACGCCGGCGCCCAAGGCGTGGACGATGCGGAGACTCGCCTCGCCTGAGCGACCGCGCCGCGTCAGAGAGCCGAGCGCAGATAGCCTTCCAGTTCGGCGGCGCGGTGCGCGGCCGTGTGCTCCGCCATCACGCGCCGACGGGCGCGCTCGCCCGTCGCGACGCGCTCTTCCTCTGGCACATCCCTGAGCAGGCGCAGCGCGTCCGCCGTACTGTCGGCCAGAAAGATTTCCTTGTCCGGAAGCAACAGGGAGTCGAGGCCCGCCCAGCGGTCGCTGATGATCGGCGTGCCGCAGGCGGCCGCTTCGAACAGCCGCACGCTCGGCGACCACCCGGCTTCGATCATGTCGGCACGCGTCACGTTGAGCGTGAAGCGCTGGCGGTTGTAGAACGAGCAGTGCTCTGACGGCGGCAGGTGCGACGTATAGGTCACGTTCGAGGGCCAGACCACCGCCTCGGGATATTGCGGGCCGGCCACCGCGAAGCGCCCTTCGGGCCATCGCCGTGCCGTGTCCAGCAAGAGGCGTTGCAGGGTCGGCTGCCGGTCGTCGCTGTAGGTGCCCATGTAGCCCAGATCCCACTCCGGCGCCACGGGGTCCGCTTCGGCGCGAGGGTGGTACAGGGTGGGATCGACCGCGCAATAAAGCACCCGCGCGGCGGGCGAGCCGAATTCCTTTTCCAGGCGCGCCAGCGTCGGGCCTCCGGTGAACGACAGGTATATGTCGTAGTCGGCGATCTGCCGAGCGGCCAGATAGGGTGCCTGGCCACGCGCGAGCTGGGCCAGCGTCACGGGCGTGTCGATGTCGTAGAAGGCCGTCACGCCCGACGCCAGCCCGAGCACCCAGTCGCCCACGGCCACACCGTCGGGGACGTACGAACCGACGATCACGGCATCGGCCGCGCCAATGGCCTCTTCCCAGGCTCGCAGCTCGTCCAGGCTGCCGTAGAGCGCGGTGCGGCCATACGGCGGGAGCGGCAGATCGCGGTGCGCCGCGTACCACGGCACGTCCCGCTCCAGAAAAAGCACATCGTGGCCGCGGCGCGCGAGCTCGCGCACGAGACCGCGGTAGGTGGTCGCGTGTCCGTTGCCCCAAGACGACGTGATGGACAGACCCAGCACCACGATGCGCAAAACGCCCGGCGTCATGCAGCGGCGCCTTCGCTCACGCGGGCGGTGCCGCGCCCTTCCAGGACGGACTCGAGCTGGGCGGCGCGGTGCGCATAGGTATGTTCGGACAGCACGCGCCGCAACGCCGCGCGCCCGATGTCGCGCGCCTGCGCTGGTCGCAGGCCCTCGAGGTGCGCCGCCACGGCGGCGCCGTCGCTGGCGACCAGCACCTCGACCCCGGGCTCGAGAAAGAGCTCGATGCCTTCCCAGGCGTCCGTGATGAGGCAGGCTGCGGCACCGGCAGCCTCGAAGACCCGCGTGGCCGGCGAGAAGCCATAGCGCGCCATGCTCTCGCGGCTGACGTTGAGCACCACCCGCGGCGTACCGTTGAAGGCGTTGTGGTCCGCGGTATAGACGTGACCGACGTACGCCACGTTGCCCGGCAAAGGTTTGTCCGCCCAGCCGCTGCCGCCCAGCAGGAACCGCCGCGAAGGCAGCAATGCGGCAGCCGACACGAAGAACTCGTCGACCCTGCTTTCCCGGTCGGGCAAGCGGTTGCCGAGGAATCCCAGGTCCCCTTCGAAACGCGGATCGTCCGGCACCGGGTGGTGGGTCAGCGGGTCCAGTGCGTTGTAGATCGGAACGCAGGCGCGCGCGCCGAGCGCCTCGTAGGCATCGACGACCGGCGCGCCGCCGCCGTAGGTCAGCACCAGGTCGAAGCGCGGCACCAGCGCCCGCAGGGCGTCATGGACGTTCGCCTGCATCCGGTCCAGCGTGGCGGGCGCATCCACGTCCCAGAAGGCCACCCGCGTGGTGGGGCTCTGCAGGTCCAGCACCGCCGCTTCGAGCAGCTCGTCGAACACCCCGACGCCGCTGGCCTTGATGACCAGGTCGGCGCCGCGCGCCTGCTCGACCATGCGCAGCGCGTGCGCGTCACCTTCGCCGGGATAGACCACGACCTGCGCCCACGGCGGATCGGCCATGTCGCGGTGCTGCTGGCGGCCATAGGCATCGGGCTCGAAGAACCGCACGCGGTGTCCGCGCTCGTGCAAGCCGCGCACGATCCCTCGGTAGTACGTGGCCGCGCCATTCCAGTAGGCGGACACCAGGCTCGATCCGAAAAAGGCGATGTTCATTGGTTGACCGGCCGTGAGGCGCTCTCCGCGTAGGGGGATGTCGCATTGCTCAATTGCGAATGGATGGACAGGAGCTCGTCCACGCGATGCGCGCACGTGTGGCGCGCCAGAATGGTCCGGCGCCCTCGCGCAGTGAGCGCGGCGGCACGCTCGGGGTCGTTGAGAAGGTCCCGCAGGTGGCCTCGCATCTGCGCGCCGTCGCGGGCCACCAGGTAATCCTCGCCGGGCGTGAAGAGCCCCTCGGCATCGTCCCAGGGCGCGCTCACCAGCGCGATGCCGCAGGCCAGGGCCTCGAACATGCGAATGGTCGGAATGCCGGGCAACGCTTGCACGTAAGGTCCGCGCGGCACATGGACCGTCGTGGCGAAACCCCCGAATACCGCCGGCGCTTCGTAGTTGGGCAGCCAGCCCCGGTACTGCACGCCGGCCGCCCGCAGCCGCGCCAGGGCGTGCTGCGGGTAGCGAACGCCATGGATGCGCGCCTTCAGTTGCAGGTCGTGAACGGGCTGCAGCAGGAACTCGCTCAACTCGGCCTCGCGCTCCCCGTCGCCCCAATTGCCGATCCACACCAGATCGCCTTCGCGCGGCACGGCGGGGTGTGGGTGAAACATGCGCACGTCAGCCGCTTCGTGCCATGTCCACGCGTGGCGTGCCCAGCCATGGCGCTGGTAAAGGTCGCGTATCACGTTGCCGAAGGCCAGCACGCCGTCGTACTCGCGCAGGTCGTAGCCGGCCATTGCCTGCGGTTCGGTCACCGAGCGGTGATGCGTGTCGTGAAAGAAAAGCCTGTAATGCGGATGGCGCGCGCGGTGCTGGCCGATGCGGCGAACCAGCGCATGGTCATTCCATTCGTGCACCAGCACGAGGTCGGCACCTTCGAGCACGCGCTCCAGATCGAGCGTGGCGAGGTCATAGCGTGAGCTGGACAGGCAGGGATAGGCCTTGGCGAACCCTCGCAAGGCCGCTTCCCCGTGCTCGGCCACCAGGTGGATCCGGCTCCACGCGTCGTCCGGCTCCAGCACCTGCACGTCGTGGCCGCGGGCCAGCAGCTCGCCACAGATGCCGCGCAGGAAGTGGGCGTTGCCATGGTTCCAGTCCGAGACGAGCGAATGGCAAAACACTACGACGCGCATGCTGCCACACCCGTCTCGCGTTGCGCCTTGATTTGCAAGTAGGCGTCCTGGTACGCCGCCAGCATGCTTCTCGGGCCGTAGCGCGTCGCGCGCTGCCGTGCCCTCGCGGCAAGGCATGTTCGCTGGCCGTCGTCGTCGATCAAACGCCGCAGCGCGGCCTGCAGGGCCGCATGATCGTTCGGCGGAACATACAGGGCGGCGGGCCCCCATACCTCGCGCAGGCTGGGGATGTCGCCGAGTACCAGCGCGCAGCCGGACAGCGCGGCCTCCAGCACCGACTGGCCGAACGGCTCGTAGCGCGCCGGCAGCGCATAGATCGCGGCGCGCGAAAGTTGCCTGGCCAGAGCCTCGGGCGCGAGCTCGCCCAGCAGCGTCACCCCGCCGCTCACGCGCAGCGTGGCAGTCGCCCCGCTCGGCGCCTCGGTCGAACCTGCCACACGCACCGGCCATGGCAGCCCATGCGCCACCGCGTCAAGCGCGGCCACATTCTTGGCCGGGTCCCACAAACGTCCCGCGGACAGTATGAAGGGTTCCTTGCGACGGGGAAAATAGGTCCCGGCGTCCCTTGCGCTGGGAACCACTACGCCCGGGCGGCGATGACCATGGTTGCGGGCCAGCGAGGCCAGCATGTCCTGCGTCGGCGCACCCACGAGATCGGCGCCCGCGAGCCCGCGCGCCACCGCGCGGCGGTAAGGATTCCATTGCGCCGGCGCGGCCTCGCCATGGACGGCTTGCCACCACGACATCACGCACGAATGCGCGACCACCAGCTTGGGTGCCTTGAAGGGCAGAGCGCCGAAGGCGAACTGGTTCAGATGCACGACGTCCGGTTCGAATTGCCGCTCCAGCTGCAGCAGCCAGCGGGACGCCTCATCCAGGTCGGCCCATGGCGCGGGCATCCACTCCAGCCGCCAGGCGCTCTCGTGCAGGGTGACCGAGGGCAGGGCTGCAACCTGCGCCCGCTGCGCCGCGGAGGGCGGCGCGCCCATGGTGGCCAGGGCCACCTGCGTGCCCGCCGCGGCGAGCAAGGCGGCCAGCTCCACCGCGTGATTCCACACCCCGCCCACCGTGTCCGCCGTCATGAGCACCCGGGCTACCGTGCGATGGGACTCCAGCTCAGCGGCCATAGATCGCGTCCAGCACCGCGGTCACCTCGACCACCCGCTCCACAGCCGGGTCGTAGCCTTCACCGGCGGCCAGCCGCCGCGCCCAATCGACGGCCGCCCTTCCTCCCCATGCGTCCGGCGGCTGCACCAGCGCGATCGTGCGCGTGCCGTCGTAGCGTTCCGCGGTGAAGTCCAGAAAAGAGCCGCCCACGTTGCGCATCGCCGCGCCGCCATGGCGACCGTGGAACGTGGCCTCGATCACGGCGTCCCGCCCGGCTGCCAGGTTCCACGAACACGCCAGGCGTGCGACGGCGCCGGATCCGATCGTGAACTGCGCGAGAGCGAAGTCTTCGACGCATACGGGTCGCGCGGGCAGCGGCTTGCCCTGCGCGAAGAGCCGGCCCGTGACTTCGCTGACCTTTGGAAACCCGAGCGTCCAGAGCGCGAGGTCGACCATGTGGATGCCCAGGTCCATCACGCAGCCGCCGCCCGAGCTTTCGATGTCGCGGAACCAGGCCTTGTCGGGACCGTAAGCGTTGTGGAACACCAGATCGACGGCGTAGATCTCGCCCAGCTCGCCGCTGTCCACCAGCGCGCGAAGGGCCCGCATCGCGGCGGTGTGCCGGTACGACAAATCCACGCCCAGCAGCCGGTCCGCGTCGCGCGCCGCGGCGACGACACGCGAACACTCGGCGGCGCTGCGCGCGAGTGGCTTCTGGCAGAAAACGGCCACGCCTGCCGACAACGCCGCTTCCGCTTGGGTCGCGTGCAAGGCGCTGGGCGTGGCGATGATCAGCCCGTCCAGGTCCATGCGCAACAACGCGTCCAGCGAGGACGCCGTGCGAGCGAAGGGCGCCAGCCTCTGGGCCTGGTCCAGCATGTCTTGCGAAGGATCGGCCAGGCCCACGATGTCGGCGGCGCCCGCCGTGGCGATCGCCTCCAGACGGTTGCGCCCGATCCAGCCGACGCCGAGAAAACCCAGCCGCGGTTTGGATGCGGACACGGGTGTTCTCGTCGCGGCGGCCGCCGGTAAGACAGATGCAATCATGGACATGCAGAACCCGTGGTGATGAGGGCCTTGAGAAATCCGTCGGGCCGCGTGCGGGTGAGCTCGAGCGCTTCGCCCAGGCGCTCCAGCGGAAAACGGTGCGTGAAGAGTGGCGTCGGATCCAGCACGCCCGACTCCACCAGGCGGACAGCGGCTCGCATGCCGTCGATATAGCGTTGCGGATTGCGCTCGTGCGCGTTGACAACGTCGAACCCACGCCAGTTCCACATCTGCATGTTGACCTGGCGCAGTCCGTCCTGGTGATAGCCTGCGATGACCAGCCGGCCGCCCTCGGCCGTGAGTTCGCCGGCCAGATCCAGGGGCGCCTGCAGGCCGACCGCCTCGATGACGCGCTCGCACCATCGTCCGCCGGTCAGCCGCTTCACGGTCTCCAGCACGCGCCATGGCTCGTCCATCACGATGGATTCGTGCGCGCCGGCGGACTTGGCGACTTCCAGAGAGAAAGGCCGTCGCGAAATGGCGATCACCCGTGCGCCGGCGTGCACAGCCAGCTGCGTGAGCAGCGCGCCCAGAAAGCCGATGCCGACGATGGCGACGGTCTGACCGGCCGTGATGTGACTGCGCTCGAAGATGTTCACCGCGCATCCCAAGGGTTCGCCGGGCAGTGCCATGCGGTCCAGGGACGCGGGCAGCGCGACGACCGCGTCGGCTTGGGCGAGGTCATACTCGGCGTGGGCGCTGTAGGTGAGCGCGGCGACGCGCTGTCCCACTTCGATGCCGGTCACGCCGTCCCCGAGCGCGGCGACATGTCCCCACCCTTCGTGGCCTGGCGCGCCGGGAGCCTGGGGATACCGGAACCACTCTCTGCCCTCCCACATCGGCAGGCTGGAGGCGCACACCCCACAGCCCTCCAGGCGCAGCAGCAACTGCCCGGGTCCGGGCACCGGCGCGTCGACATGCGCCAGCGCGGCCTGCCCCGGCCCGCTCAGGACGCTGGCGAGCATGACGACCTCCGCGCGGAATGAGGCGTGGCCGCGCCGGCCAGCTCCAGGGGAGCGTGGCGCCGGGCGACGCTGCGAGGCTGCACCGACAACCACTTGTGCAGCCGCGCGATGCCGCTGGCGGTGTCGATCCTCGGTTGCCAGCCCACGGCCTGCTGGAAGCGTCTCGTGTCCGACACGTAGTAGCGCTGGTCGCCGGTGCGCCAGGCTTGCCGTTCGACGGGCGGCCGTGCGCCGCTCAGGCGCTCGATCGCGTCGATGAGGTCGAGCAGGCTGATCACGTTGCCAGGGCCGCCGCCGATGTTGAAAGCTTGTCCGGCGATTCGGTCGATGGCCTGGTCGGCGGCCAGGAACGCGTCGACCAGGTCGTCGATGTAGAGAATGTCCCGCACCTGGTGGCCGTCTCCATACAGCGTGATGGCCTGGCCGTCCCGGGCGCGCATCAAAAAGTGCGCGACCCAGCCCTGATCTTCCGTGCCGAACTGGCGTTGGCCATAGATGCAGCTCATGCGAAAGACCACCGTCTTGAGCCCATAGCTGCGTGCATAGTCGCGCACGTACTGGTCCGCGGTACCTTTGGAGCAGCCGTAGGGGCTGTGGAAGTCCAGCGGCCGCGTCTCGCTGATGCCGTGCGCCGCCACCGCCTCGGACACCGGACGGTACTGGTTCGCACGCAGCACGAGGGCAACATCGTCCAGCTCGCCATACACCTTGTTCGTCGAGGTCATGAACACCGGCGGCGGCGATGCCTGCGCCCGGACGGCTTCGAGCACATTGAGGGTGCCCAGCGCGTTGATCGTGAAGTCTTCGCGCGGATCGGTGAGGCTGGTGGTGACAGCCACCTGCGCCGCGAAGTGAAAGACGCGTGAACACCGCGCCACCGCGTCGGCCACCGCGTCCGCATCGCGGATGTCGGCCAGCTGAACCTGGAGGCCGCGCGGGTGCGCATCCTTGAGCCACTGGAGGTTGTGCTCCACGCCGGGACGAGAGAGGTTGTCGAACAGCAGGACCGGCACCTTGGCACCGAGCAGGCGGTGCGCGAGATTCGATCCGACGAAGCCCGCGCCACCGGTGACGAGCACCGGGCGCACATCGTTGGCGCGGCTCATATCGCCAGCCCGCGCGCGCTGAGTTCCGCGCTTGCCTGCGCCACGCGATCCACCGCCGCCTGGCCTTCCAGCCATGCGGCCAGCTCCAGAAGACCCTCGTCCAGCGTGACCTGCGGCTGGTAGCCCAGCACGTCGCGAGCGTGCGTGATGTCCGCATAGCAATGGCGGATGTCCCCGACCCGGTACTTGCCGGTAATCTGCGGTTCCAGATGCGGCTTGTTGACCACCTGGGCCACGCGTTGCGCGATGTCGCGCACCGACAGGGCCGTGCCGCTGCCCACGTTGAACACGTGACCGCTTGCTTGCGGCACCCGCAGCGCCAGCGAACAGGCCCTCGCGATGTCGTACACGCTCACGAAGTCACGCTGTTGATGACCGTCCTCGAAGATCGTGGGTGCACTGTTGTTCAGCAGGCGCGCCGCGAAGATGGCGAGCACGCCGGTATAGGGGTTCGAAAGCGCCTGCCGCGGCCCGTAGGCATTGAAGAAGCGCAAAGCCACGGTCGGAATGTTGTAAGCGCGGCCTGTCATGAGACAGAGCCGCTCCTGGTCAAGTTTGGACAGCGCGTACACCGACGACAGGCACGGCGTCTTGCTCTCCGGCGTGGGTGCCGGCAACAGCGGCTGGCCTTGCTCATCGCGCCATTCCCACTCTCCCCGGCGCAGCTGGTCCAGGGAACGCTCACCCACGGTTCGCACCTGCCCGTCGGCGGTGCGATAGAGCCCTTCGCCGTAGAGACTCATGCTCGATGCCACCACCAGCCGGGCGACCGGCTGCTGTATCAAGGCCTCCAGCAGCACGGCGGTGCCGAGGTTGTTCACCCGCGTGTAATGAACGATCTCGTACATGCTTTGCCCGACGCCCACGGCCGAGGCGAGGTGATAGACCGCGTCCACGCCGCGCAGCGCCGCACGCACGGCCTCCGGATCGCACACGTCGCCCACCACCAGTTCCACCTCGGGGTCCAGGTACGCGGGGCGGCGGGCGGCTTCGCCGTGCACCTGCGGCGAGAGGTTGTCCAGCACGCGGACTTTCATGCCGTGTGTCAGAAGTTCATCCGCCAGATGGGATCCGATGAAGCCGGCCCCGCCGGTGATGAGTATGTGCTGAGCCATGGTGTCCTTTCGTGTGGCCGCGCGGCGGCCGCAGTGGCCTCCAGGTGACTCATCTTTTGCGCGCGGGCCGCGCCGCACGCGTAGGAACAAAGCTCTGTTACCTCACGGCTGAGTTGCGTCTTTGCACCTGGCGGGCCTCGCTGCATTTGACAAAACAATTTGCAGGTAGATTGATCTGGAGCACATGGCGTCCGCAATTGGAAAGGCTTATTCATGGACAAGACAATCAGAGTCGCCGTCGTCGGCGTGGGCAACTGCGCATCGTCGTTGGTGCAGGGCATACAGTTCTACGGAGACACGCAGCCGGCCGACTTCGTGCCGGGACTCATGCACCTCGACCTGGCCGGATACCGGCCCGGCGACATCAAGTTCAGTGCGGCATTCGACGTGCATGCGGGCAAGGTCGGGCAAGACCTGGGAGTGGCGATCGGCGTGGAGCCCAACAACACCATCCGCTTTGCCGATGTGCCGGCACTCGGCGTCACGGTGATGCGAGGCCCGACCCTTGATGGCATTGGGCGATACCTGAAAGGGGTCGTGCCCCTCGCGTCCGGCAGGGCCGCCGACGTGGCACGGGTGCTCAGAGACAGCCGCACGGACGTGGTGGTGTCTTACCTGCCCGTCGGCTCCACGCGTGCGACGGAGTGGTACGCCGAGCAGGCACTTGCGGCCGGATGTGCGTTCGTGAACTGCGTGCCGGTCTTCATCGCGTCCAACCCGGTCTGGCAAAAGCGCTTCGCCGAGCGCGGCCTGCCGATCATCGGGGACGACATCAAGTCGCAGGTGGGCGCGACCATCGTGCACCGCATTCTCACGGACTTGTTTCGCAAGCGTGGCGTGCAGCTCGACCGCACCTACCAGCTCAACTTCGGAGGCAACACCGACTTTCTCAACATGCTCGAACGCGAGCGTCTGGAGTCCAAGAAGATCTCCAAGACTCAGGCGGTGACCAGCCAGCTGGGACACCCCATGAAGGCCAGTGACGTGCACGTGGGCCCGAGCGACCACGTGCCGTGGCTCACCGACCGCAAGTGGTGCTACATCCGCATGGAAGGCACGACGTTCGGCAACGTGCCCCTGCAGTGCGAAGTCAAGCTGGAAGTCTGGGACTCGCCAAACTCCGCCGGCGTCGTGATCGATGCCGTGCGTTGTGCCAAGCTGGCGCTCGACCGCGGCATCGGGGGCCCCGTGCTGGCGCCTTCGAGCTACTTCATGAAGAGCCCGCCGCAGCAGTTCACCGACGACGAAGCGCGCGAGCTGGTCGAGGCCTTCATCCGTGGCGACGCGGAAGCCGCGGCCCCGCCCCGCCGCGGTGGCGCGGCGCGCACCGGCCCATCCGACACCTCCCCCCCGCCCGGCCAGGCCGACCGAAAGAGCGCCAGGCGCACGAGGCAGACATGATCGAAGCCGTCAAGTTCTGGAACGAACCCAACAACAAATCGCATTGGGATTTCGAGATCGATCCCGGCTGGCTTCAGTACGCGGCCATGGTGCGCCTGGCTTCGAAAGCGGTGCGCAGCGAGAACCCGGCGCTGGTGCAGGTGCTTGGCGGCATCTCGCCGATCGATGCCTCCTTCATGACGAACATGCGCGAGCAAGGTGTCCTGCACGGCCTGGATGCCGTGGCGGTGCACGGCTTTCCGCTCGACTGGAATCATTGGCAGATCGACGAATGGCCCGCGCGCATCGCGGAAATCGAAAGCGTCACCCATCTTCCGGTGTGGGTCACCGAGGTGGGGGTATCGACCTTCGGTGCCGAAGAGGTTCAACAGTTCGGTCTGCGGCGCACCGCCGAGTTGCTCATTGGCAGGGTGCCGAGGATCTTCTGGTACTCGCTCTATGACCTTCCAGCGGCCTGGCCGGCCACCACCCGTCACCGGGAGGCCGAAGGCTCCAGTTATTACCGACACTTTCACATGGGCCTGCTTCGCGAGGATGGACGCCCCAAGCTCGCGTGCGAGCAATTTCGCGCCTATGCGCCCGGCCTGGGCATCTGCCAGTGGTTCCACTTTGAAGACCCGCGCCTGGACGACGCGGTGGCGTGGCTCAAGCGCCTGAACGTTCGCCATCTGCGTACGGGCCTGAGCTGGGCGGACAGCTTCAGGCCCGATGCCGACCGGTGGTTCGACCGGCAGATGCGCGCCTTGGAAGACTTCGAGGTGACCGTGACCTTCTGCTTCACGCCGGAGCATCGCGGCATTGCACCTCACCATACAAGCCCGCCGCAACAGGCGGAAGAGTTCGCAGCGTTCTGCGCGCGCATGGTGCGGCGCTACGCGCCCGGCGCGCCTTGCCAGGTGGCGCAGCGCGAGCCGGGTCAGTTCGCGCTCGACAACGCGATGTCGAAGTAGGCGATGGTCTTTTTCAGACCCTCCTGCAGCTGCACCCTGGGCTCCCATCCGAGCGTCGCGCGCGCCAGCTGAATGTCGGGCTGGCGCTGCGCGGGGTCGTCTGACGGCAACGGGGAAAAGATGATCTTCGAGCGCGACCCGGTCAGGCGAATCACGTGCTCGGCCAGTTCGATGATGGTGAATTCCCCGGGGTTGCCGAGATTCACCGGACCGGTGCAGTCCGGCTGCGCCTCCATCAAGCCCTGCAGGCCTTCGATCAGGTCGCTCACATAGCAGAAGCTGCGCGTCTGCGTGCCTTTTCCGTAGACGGTGATGGCTTCTCCGCGAAGCGCCTGGACAATGAAGTTGGACACCACCCGGCCGTCTTTCGGGTGCATGCGAGGCCCGTACGTATTGAAGATCCGGGCCACGCGGATATCCAGTCGATGCTGCCGGTGATAGTCGAAGAAGAGCGTCTCGGCGCACCGCTTTCCTTCGTCGTAGCAGCTTCGGATGCCGATCGGGTTCACCCGGCCCCAGTAACTTTCCTGCTGAGGGTGCTGCTCCGGGTCGCCGTACACCTCGCTGGTCGACGCCTGCAGGATGCGCGCGCGCAACCGCTTGGCCAGCCCAAGCATGTTGATGGCACCGTGCACGCTGGTCTTCGTGGTCTGCACCGGATCGTGCTGGTAGTGCACGGGTGATGCCGGGCACGCGAGGTTGTAGATCCGGTCCACCTCCACGTAGAGCGGGAAGGTGATGTCGTGCCGCATCAGCTCGAAGCGCGGGTGGTCCAGCAGGTGCGCCACGTTCGACTTGCGCCCCGTGAAAAAATTGTCAACGCACAACACCTCGTCGCCGCGCGCGAGAAGCCGTTCGCACAGGTGGCTGCCGAGGAAGCCGGAGCCGCCTGTCACGAGGCTGCGGCACGGGGTAGGGGAGGCTTGCATGTCGTCTTTCCGTCAGCGGCCGATGGCCATGTATTCGAAGCCCTGGGCACGGATGGCGGGCTCATAAAGGTTGCGGCCATCGAAGATCACGGGGTCCTTCAGCGCTGCTTTGAGCGCGCCCATGCTCGGGCTCTTGAAGGCTTTCCAATCGGTCAAAACGATCAGGGCGGTGGCGCCCTGAACCGCCTGCATGGGGTCGTCCGCGTAGTGCAGCCGCGCCAGCGCGTCAGGCTGCTGCGCGAGGTCGGACGCCATGACGCGGCGCGCCTCGGCCGTGGCCACCGGATCGTGTGCAACGATGGTGGCGCCACGTTCGAGCAAGGCCTTCAGGATGACTCGGCTCGGTGCCTCGCGCATATCGTCCGTGTTTGCCTTGAAGGCGAGACCCCACACGGCGAAGGTATGGGCGGACAGGTCGTGCCCGTACCGCAGCACGATCTTGTCGACGAGGATGTGCTTTTGCGCGTCGTTCACCGCGCTCACGGCCTCCAGCACCTGCAAGCGCTGGCCATGGTCGGCGGCTGTGCGCACCAGCGCCTGGACGTCTTTTGGAAAGCAACTACCGCCATAGCCCACGCCGGCATACAGGAAGCTGTAGCCAATGCGCGGATCCGAGCCGATGCCCTTGCGCACGTGCTCGATGTCCACGCCCACCTTCTCCGCGAGATTGGCCAATTCATTCATGAAGCTGATGCGCGTGGCAAGCATGGCGTTGGCAGCGTACTTGGTGAATTCGGCGGCCTTCAGATCCATGAAGAGAATGCGTTCGCTCTGCCGGTTGAAGGGCGCGTACAGCTGGCGCATGATCTCGCGCGCGCGCAGCCCGGCGGCATCGTCGTCGGTGCCGATGACGATGCGGTCGGGTCGCATGAAATCCTCGATGGCCGCGCCTTCCTTGAGAAACTCCGGATTCGACACCATGCTGACCGGCGCCGGCACGAGACCGCTGCCGCTGGCTGGATCGCCGGCCTCGCGGCGAATCTGCAGTTCGGCCTCGATCGCGGCCCTCACCTTGCTCGCGGTGCCGACGGGAACGGTCGACTTGTCGACCACCACCTTGAAGCTTTGCAAGTGGCGGCCGATGCTTCGCGCCGCCGCGAGCACGTACTGGAGGTCAGCGCCGCCACCCGCGGTCGGCGGCGTACCCGCGGCGATGAAGATCACGTCGCCGTGGTGCACCGTGCTCGCTACGTCCGTGCTGAAGTGCAGCCGGCGCGCCGCCGCGTTGCGCGCGATCAGCTCGATCAGGCCCTCTTCGTGGATTGGCGAGCGGCCGGACTTCAGCACCTCGATCTTGTATTGATCGACATCGAAGCAGACGACCTCGTTGCCGAGTTCCGCCAGACATGCGCCCGTTACCAAGCCGACGTACCCGGTTCCTAGAATCGAAATATCCATGAAGAAAAACTAGCAGGTTTGTTGCTCGCGGCGAGCAGGACTTGTGCTCCGTGCGTTGCGGACTGCATTGATGAGTCGGGCTTTCACCACATGCAGCAGTTGCCGCGCGTGGGGCCCTCACCTCGCGGTAAATTGTTGGTTGCTCAAAGAACCGCAGAACCATGTCTGACTGGCAGCCAAACTTCCACTGGATCACCGACTTGCTCGCCGTCGGAGGCAGGTTCGCGCCGGCCCGCGCCGCGGAACTTGCGAGCGCGCACGGCGTGGCGGCGGTGGTCGATCTGCGTGAAGAAGAAGTGGACGACGAATCCATCTTGCAATGTCACGGCATTGCACTGCTGCACCTGCCCACGCGCGACATGTGCGGCGTGGACGCGGAGCACCTGGACCGAGGCGTGCGCTTCACCCAGGGCCATCTCGAACTGAAAAACCGGGTGCTGATTCACTGCGAACACGGCATTGGCCGATCGGCAACCCTGGCGCTGTGCGTCATGGTCCATGGGGGCATGGCACCGCTGGACGCACTGAAGCTCATGAAGGACCGGCGCGCGGTGGTTTCACCATCGCAAGAGCAGTTCGCGAGCTGGTGCGGCTGGCTGACGCGGCACGCCGCCGACCACTGCGTGGACTGGGACGTACCGAGCTTCGATGCCTTCCAGAAGATTGCCTACCGCGCCGCCGTCGGGGACTGACGATGCTGGTGTACGGCGACGCGACCCGTACCGAGCCCGCGGCCTCGCTGATGGCGCGGCTGAGGAGGTCGCTAGGCGACATCGCGTTGCTGCCCCCTGGCATCGAACGGCATGGCCGGCTGGTCGGCGCCTTGGTCCTTGCCGGTCAACTGGCGCAAGGGGTGGCGGACGGGGGTGTCCGCGAGACGGACGGCGACGGCACGGCCACCGCGCGCGCTGACGTTGCCGCGCGCACCGCGGCCATGGAAGTGGTCGTGGAGCTGGCGCGCTCCTGCGCGGTTTCCTGGGACACCGAATTCCGCGAATTGCGCGCGCCCGCGCTCAAGGTGTTGGCTGCCTGCGGCGCCCTGCTGACGGCGAAAAACATCCAGGTGAAGGAACCCGAAGGCTATGGTCTCTACGCGCTGTATCCGGAGAGCTACCTGGACGCCGCGCGCGCCGTTGCCGAAAGCTTTCCCGGCGCAACGAGATGGCAGGTGATCGGCGTTCGAAGCATCGGCACCAGTCTGTCGGCCATGGTGGCGGTTGGGCTGAATGCTCCGGTGCCCATCACGCTGCGCCCCGTGGGCCACCCCTTTGCACGTCGCATCGAAGCCAACGCAGCCGCCATGCTGGATGCCGCGGCGCAGCGCTTCGCGGTGGTGGACGAGGGCCCGGGCCTGTCGGGCTCTTCGGTTGCCGCCGTCGTGGAGTGGCTTGCTAGCGCGGCGGTGTCGATCGACCGGGTCGATGTGTTTGCGAGCCATGCGAATGGCCCGGGTCCGCAGGCCAGCAGCGCCGTCGCGTCCGTGTGGGCGCGACTGTCCGTGCACACGCGCAGCTTCGAGCAGTCGGTGCTGGACGCGCCAGTGCAGGCGCGCAGGCTGGAGCGCTGGGTGCCGGAGCTGACGGGTCCGCTGGCGGGTCCGCTGGACGACATTGCGGACGGACGCTGGCGCGAACTGCACCGGTGGGCGCGGGGTGGCGAAGCGCCCGTGCATCCTTGGCAGGAGCGCCGAAAATTCCTGGCCACGACCACCGGCCATGACCGTTGGTTGGTGAAGTTCGCCGGACTCGGGTCAATTGGCGAGGACAAATTGGAGCGCGCCCGAAGTCTGCATCGTGCTGGATTCAGTGCGGAACCGGCAGGGCTGCGCCACGGCTTTTTAGTTGAGCGCTGGATCGAAGGCGCATCACCGCTGCCGCTGCACCCCAAAGGCAACCTGCGCCAGCGGCTGCTTGCTGCCCTGGCGGACTACCTCGCGTTCCGGGCCACGCACTTTCAAGTCCGGCAGGGACGCGCCGGCGCATCGCTGCGCGCACTTCGGACCATGGCGTGTCAGAACACCATCGAAGCGTTGGATTGCCGCCCCGGGCAGGCGTGGTCGCGGTGGGACGAGACCGCGTTGGCGCGCCTGCAGGCTCGTGTCGTCCCCATCGTCACCGACAACCGGCTCCAGCACTGGGAATGGCTTGCCACCGAGACGCGGATCATCAAGACGGACGGGCTGGACCACCATGCCGGGCATGATCTGGTGGGTTGCCAGGACGTGACCTGGGACCTGGCGGGCGCGGGCGTCGAGTTCTGTCTTTCTTCAACTGAACTGGACGAGCTGGTCGCAAGCGTCGAAGCCGTCAGCGGCAGAGCCGTGGATCGCGCGCTGCTGTGTTTCATGCGGCTTTGCTACCTGGCGTTCCAGACCGGCTATTACCACATGGCGCTCGCCGGGCAGTCGGGGCACCGCGCGCGCGCGCTGAGTGCAACGAGGGCGCGGTACGTTGAACAGCTTCGTGGCGCGTCAGCGCCTTGAAGCGCGAGACTCAAGGGGCGCGCTGGCGGAACGGCACGGACAAGAAGTACAGGCCGGCGAGGCCGACAAGAATGTAGACGACGCGGCTGGGCACGGTCATTGTGCCGAAGATGGCGGCCACCAGGTCGAAGCCGAACGCGCCCACCAGGCCCCAGTTGATGGCGCCGACAACGACCAGCACCCACGCAATCCAATCTACTGTGTTGTAGCCAGTGCGCGAGCGGGCAGCACCCAGTCCGATGTCTGTGTTTCCAATTGCCATTATGTGGACTCCAAGTTGTGAGAAGCAGCGAAGTCTGAGAGGGCCGAGCGAGCACCGTGTTGGCCATTTGCCCGTGTCGACGTAGGCCCTCAGGCTACAGGCGAAAGGTGGAGCCGGCGCTGACGCCTCGCGCGCGCCCAGGCATACCGGTTGCCCCGACTCCGATCATCAACTTGCCTTGTCCCATGCGCCCGCCCAACTCCACTCCGACGCCAAACGCCAGCCCGCCTGATCCATCCTGCCGGGTGCTTGTCACCGGCGGCGCCGGGTTCATTGGAAGCCACACATGCGTGGCGCTCGCGGCTGCCGGCTTCGAGCCGGTGATCGTCGACAACTTTTGCAACAGCGACCGGCGGGTGCTCGGGCGCCTGGAGGAAATTACCGGTCGGCCCGTCGCGTTTCACGTGGGCGACGTACGCGACCGGCAATTTCTGGACGGCGTGTTCGCGCAGCGGCCCATCCAGGCTGTCGTGCATTTTGCCGGCCTGAAGGCGGTCGGCGAATCTGTCTTGAGCCCGCTGCGCTACTACGATACCAACGTGAACGGCACCATGGTGCTTGCATCGGCCATGGAAGCCGCCGCCGTTCGAACGCTCATCTTTTCTTCGTCCGCGACGGTGTACGGCGAGCCGGCAGCATCGCCGGTGTCCGAGTCCGCGGCGTGCCGGCCCGAGAGTCCTTACGGCCGCTCGAAATGGATGGTCGAGCAAATGCTCACCGACCTGTGTCGGGCCCGCGGCGACTGGCAAATCGCGCTGCTGCGCTATTTCAACCCGGTGGGCGCCCACAGCAGTGGTCGCCTCGGCGAGCAGCCGCAAGGCGTGCCCAACAACCTCATGCCCTACCTGTGCCAGGTGGC
>JAQGMP010000450.1 GCA_028292285.1 Variovorax sp.
TGAAAGACAGCGACGAGGCGATCGCCGGCATTGCCGAGCGCGTCGGCTATTTGTCGGACACGGCGTTCAGCGCGGCCTTCAAGCGGCAGACCGGGCAGAGTCCCGGCCGCTTCCGCACCAGCTGGCACGGCGCGGACAGCACTGCCCCGAGTGCTGTCAGCGCGTGACGTTGGCGGCGATGGCGTTCAGCTCTGCGAGCGTCTCCTGCGGTATGCGCAAGGCCGCGGCGGCGAGGTTGTCTCGCAGATGCGCCACCGAAGAGGTGCCCGGAATCAGCAGGATGTTCGGCGAGCGCTGAAGCAGCCACGCCAGCGCCACCTGCATCGGTGTCGTTTGCAACGCAGCGGCTGCATTCGCCAGCGCCGACGACTGCAACGGCGTGAAGCCGCCGAGCGGAAAAAACGGTGTGAAGGCAATGCCGTGTTGCGCCAGATCGTCGATCAGCGCGTCGTCTTCGCGGTGCGCGAGGTTGTAGTGGTTCTGCACGCAGACGATGTCGGTGATCGACCGCGCCTCCATCACCTGACGCGCCGACACGTTGCTCATGCCGATATGACGAATCGATCCCCGGCGCTTGAGGTCGACCAGCACCGCGAGCGGCTCGGCCACGGACGCATCGCTCTGTCGCTGATCGTCCTGCATGCGCAGGTTGACGACGTCGAGCGCCTCGACGCCCAGGTTGCGCAGGTTGTCGTGCACCGCAGAGATCAGTTCGGGTGCCGAAAGCGCGGCCGGCCACGACGCATCGTCCGCGCGGCGGTTGCCGACCTTCGTCACGATCGTCAATTCTTGCGGGTACGGATGCAGCGCCCTGCGGATGATCTGGTTGGTGACGTGCGGGCCGTAGTAGTCGCTGGTGTCGATGTGGTCGATGCCGAGCGCGACGGCTTCGCGCAGCACCGCCACGGCGGCATCCATGTCTTTGGGCGGACCCCACACGTGAGGCCCTGCGAGTTGCATGGCGCCGTAGCCCATGCGGTTCAAGGTGATGTCGCTGCCGGGCAGCGTGAAGGTGCCGGCGAGCGCGGCTGTGGAGGTCGATGGGGTCGATGAGGTCGATGAGGTCATGGCATCGAACATAGGCCTTTGCGCGATGCACCACAATCCGTTCAATCTGCACAGGCTGTGCGGCAATCAGGACAATGCAATGGAACTCGGCGATGTTTCGGCTTTCGTGGCGGTAGCGAAGGGCCAAGGTTTCCGGGAGGCCGCACGCGCGACCGGCACCTCGGCCTCGACCTTGAGCGAGGCGGTGCGCCGGCTCGAAGCGCAGGTCGGTGTGCGCCTGCTGAACCGCACCACCCGCACCGTGGCGCTGACCGAAGCCGGCGCGCAGCTGCTCGAACGGTTGCTGCCGGCGCTGGGCGAGGTCGAAGCCGCGCTGGACGTGGCCAACAGTTTTCGCGACAGCCCGAAGGGCACGTTGCGCCTCAATGTGCCGAGCGTCGCAGCGCGCCTGTTCTTGCCGCCGATCATCGAGGCCTTCATGCTGGCGCACCCCGATATCAAGGTGGAAATCACGGTCGACGACAGCTTCGTCGACGTGCTCGCCGCGGGTTGCGACGCCGGCATTCGCTATGACGAGCGGCTCGCACAAGACATGATCGCGGTGCCGATCGGCCCGCGTGTGCAAGGCTTTGCGGTGGGTGCGTCGCCGGCCTATTTGAAGCGGCGCGGACGTCTGCGGCATCCGCACGACCTCATGAAACATGCATGCATCCGGATTCGATTTGCCAGCGGCGCCACGCCGCCTTGGGAGTTCGAACGCGACGGCGAAACGTTGCGGGTCGATCCGGGAGGCCCGCTGGTTGTGACGTCCGTCGCGGCCGACATGTCGATCAGCGCCGCCGTGGCAGGTCTCGGCATCGTCTTTCTGTTCGAAGACTGGCTGCGGCCCGCGTTCGACAGCGGGGCGCTCAAGCCGGTGTTGAAGCCGTGGTGGAGCGGTTTTTCAGGCCCGCGCCTGTACTACCCCAGCCGCCGCTTCATGCCGGCACCGCTGCGTGCTTTCGTCGACTTCATCAAGCCGACCGGTCCGTGAGGTGAGCATCCGGGTCGGCGTGCGGGTCGGTATGTGCGAGGGATCCGGAACCGCCCAATCCTCCACCACCTCCGCCTCCGCTTCCGCCGCCACCGCCACCACCACTGCCTTTGCCAGCGCCGCGCTCCGGGCGCGACTGGCCCTTGGCGCCGCCCGAACCCGACGCGCCCGGCCGCGCCGGACCTTGCCGCGGAAGCACGACGTCCGGCACCGGCTCCAGATCGAGCGCCTCGCGGATGAACGTTCGCAGCGCGAGCACGAGTTCCGCCGTTTCCACCGGGCGGCCCGCCACGAGATCGTTGGCGGCCGCGACCGCGAGGTGCACCTGCTGCGCCGTGCCCAGCAGGATGACGTTAGAAAGTGCGCCTTCGACCGCGTCGCGAATGCGCCGTCGCCGGTCAGACTTCGATGCGGCACTTTCCTGCGTTGCGTCGTTCAAATCCGCATCGCCGCCGGTGCCTGCATTTCGCTCGGCCATCACCAGTTCGCGCAGGTGCGCCGGATCGACCAGCAGGTCGCCGGTGAACGAGCCGCCCAGCGTCTTGTAGGCAGCGATGAGTGTGCGCAAGCGTTCGTTGATTTGCCTGTTCTCACGCTCGCGCCGTCGTTGCACGGTTTGCATCACGAGCAGGCGGATGCTCACCATGACCAGCGTCACGATGCCGAGGCCGAGCACGGTCGACAGCACCGTCTGCCACGAGCTGAGGTCGATTCCACTTCGCATGCGGTTTTTCTTTCGTCGGGTTGCCGGTTGGCACAGGTTACTTGGAACCGAGGGCGTGCCGCCGCGGCGCTAGACTGTTCATTCAGGCACTCTTGTTCGAGGTCGACATCCGATGACGAAACTGTCGCTGCTCCCCATCGTTCTCGCGTTCATCGCTTCTGCCGGTACCGTGGGTCCGGCCGACGCCGCCGGCAATTGCGATGCATTGCGCTCGCAGATCGAAGCGAAGATCGCGGCGTCCGGTGTCGCGAACTTCACCGTCACCGCGGTGGATGCCGGCGCTGCGGCCAGCACGCCCGGCAAGGTGGTCGGCAGCTGCGAGATGGGCGCCAAATCGATCGTGTACCAACAGCTGGATGTGCCGACCTCATCCGGCGTGGCCGGCTCGACCGGTCCCGTCTCCGGCACTCCTGCGGGCGCTGCACGACCCAAAAAAGACGTCATCCTCACCGAGTGCAAGGACGGCTCCGTCTCGGTTGGCGGCGACTGCAAAAACTAAGCAGGACTTGCCGCGCCATCGAACTCGCGGCACAGTCGCGGGTTCAAATTTCACTGAACCAGAACACCATGCCAAAAGCCTATTGGGTAAGCGCATACCGCGCAGTCAACGATTCCGAAAAGCTTGCTGCCTATGCCAAGCTGGCTGGCCCTGCGCTGACCGCCAACGGCGCCCGCTTCCTGGCGCGCGGCGAACCTGCCAAGGTCTACGAACATGGCCTGATGCAGCGGACAGTGTTGATCGAGTTCGACAGCGTCGAGCAAGCCATGGCCGCGCATGACAGCCCGGCCTACCAGGCCGCGCTGGCGGCGCTGGGCGACGGAGCCGAGCGCGAGATTCGCATCATCGAGGGCGTCTGAGTTTTCGCGAGTCGAACCGCGGCGTTCGAGGCGGTTGATCACGCGGCGGTTTGCTTTCGGCGGTCTGCCGCGAGGCGAATCACAGGCTGAGCGTCCTGAGCTCGCCACGCGCGGCGCCGACCAGCGTGCGGACCAGGAGCGCGGCGATCACGACCGTCGACAGCGCCAGCAAGGCGATGGCGACGATGTCGTAGGCGGCTCCCGGCATCGCCGAAGCGATGTGGAGGGCCGCAGTGGCCGCGGCCGCGAGCGGAAAACTGACAGCCCACCACGCCACCCTGAAGGGGCAGCATTTCGCCAGGTAGCGCAGCCGCCCCAGCAGCACCGCCAGCATGAACAACGTCAGCATGAACAGCGATTGCGCGAACAGGTCGACTTGGCCCGTGGTGGCGATGTAGGTCGACGTACCGACCGCGAAGGGCGCCAGCAGGATCAGCAGGCTCGGCTGCAATGCATCGGGCAGCGGCACTTCGAACACCAGCCGCGAGAAGATCATGGTGAACAGCGGCAAGGTGAAAAACAGGCCGACCGCGAGCCCCAGCACCATCACGCCGTGCATCCATTGCAGGCCGAGCGCAGGCATCGCCAGCGGAACGTCCAGCATGCCGACGACCGGAACGATCCACGCCGGCGTCGCGTGCGCGGCTTGCTGGCGGTGGTTCATCCAGCGGTCGACCATGAACCACCCGAAGGCGGTCATGCCGACTGCACCGACGGCCCAGACGACGCGCGCCAACATCAGGTCGAACGGCGCGAGAACGATCGGCAGCAGCAACAGGCTGATCAAAAAAGTCCCGAACAGATTTCCCGCGATGGGATGCGCGAATTCGGCGCGCACGGCTTGTGGGGCCTTGACCAGCTTGATGGCGTAGCCGCACGCGACGGCCAGGAAGACCACCACCGCCACGGCGCCGATCGCGTCGGAGAAGAAAAGGGACACGCCATAGCGATCGTGCGCAAGATGCCATGCCCCGCTCAGGCCCGTGAGGCCCATGACGGAGCCGAACAGGCCGATCGGCAGGTATTCGAACGCGCTTGGCGGCTCCGTCGTACCCGTGCCGATATCGATCTTGTCGTCCATGAAAGCCTTTCGTGTACATGGGAGCCTTTGCCCAGTTGACCGCAAGTCCGTGCCGACCCTGCCGCATTCGGCGCGCAGTCCGACAAAGCAAGCCCTGAGCCGCGGCTGACAATCGCTCAGCGCTGCCCACCCGGGCGGCGAGCGTGGCAACCATCCCGCGGAACCGAGAAATCAGATGGCGCTTCGCGTTTTTATTGTCGAGGACAACCCTCTGATCAGGACCAACCTGATCGAAACGCTGGTCGAACTGGCGGCGATCGAGGTGGTGAGTTTTTCGAATGGTGCTCCCGAAGCCAACCGCTGGTTCGGCGCGCACCGTCACGGCTGGGATCTGGCAGTCATCGATCTCTTTCTGGCCGAGGGCAACGGCTTGGCAGTGCTGGGCGAGATCCGGACGAGAAGTGCGCATCAGCGCGTCGTCGTACTGAGCAACTACGCAACGCCGGCCTTGCGGGCGCGCTGTGCCGCTCTGGGCGCTGATGCGGTTTTCGACAAATCGACGGAACTCGATGCTTTTCTCGACTATGTGCGTGCCATCGAGGGCCGGCCGTAACAATTGGAGTACCCTCGGCGGCAATGTCAACTCGTCGCCAACCGATTCCACCGCTCCATCGGCGGCCAATCTCCCGTGGTGACGCGTCTCTTCATTTCTTCAGAGCGCCCTGGCCGGCATCGTTAGACGTGTCATGACGCGCGTCGTGGTCGATCTCTCGACCATCGACCTCGACAACTGCGACCGTGAGCCGATTCATGTACCGGGGCACATTCAGCCACACGGTGCGCTGATCGCCTTTGACTTTCATGGGCGCCTGACGCACGCGAGCCGCAATGCGGCAGGCGTCATTGCCAGCCTGCCGGCGCTGGGCGCCGGATTGCCAAGCGAAGCGCCGCCGTCCGAGGCGCCTTTGTGGCTCGCCATCTCGGCGGCGCTGAAAGATGCCGAAACCGGCCAGGAGCGCGCGCCGCTCACCATGGAGTTGGTGTCGGAAGACCGCGTCTTCGATGTCGTGCTCCATGCCTACGACGGCCGCCTGATCGTGGAGCTCGAGCAGCGCGCCTCGCGCGGCGAAAATCTTGCCGAGTTCGCGCTGCTGGCCCATCGCAGCATGGGTCAGCTGAGAAGCCGGCGCGACATTGCGACCATGCTGGCGGAAGCGGTCGAAACGGTGCACAAGCTCACCGGCTTCGACCGCGTGATGGCCTACCGCTTTCATCAGGACGACAGCGGCGAGGTCGTGACCGAAGTGCGCCTGCCGGCGCTCGAACCGTTTTTGGGTCGGCGCTTTCCGGCGTCCGATATTCCGGTGCAGGCGCGCGCGTTGTACGTGCGCAATCCGTTGCGCCTCATCGCCGACGTGCATGACGAGCAAGTGCCCATCGCCGCGCTCGACGCGGCCGACCGCGCGCTCGACCTGAGCTATTCGGTGCTGCGCAGCGTTTCGCCGATTCACATCGAGTACCTGAAGAACATTCAGGTGGGCGCGTCGATGAGCCTGTCAATCGTGGTCAACGGGCGCTTGTGGGGCCTGATCGCCTGCCATCACGGCACGGCGCATCGTGTGCCGTATGCGGTGCGCATGACATGCGATGTGCTGTCGCATGTTTTGTCGTCTTCAGTGCAGAGCGCGGTCGAGCGGCTCGATTCGA
The DNA here is from genome assembly GCA_028292285.1 of Variovorax sp. GTDB lineage: Bacteria > Pseudomonadota > Gammaproteobacteria > Burkholderiales > Burkholderiaceae_C > Variovorax. The sequence continues at coordinate 6,352 of JAQGMP010000450.1, forward strand.
AGCGGCGGCTCGCCGCCGTCGAGGTTCGCAAGAGCCTGACCGAGCTTCTGCTGGCCAGCGACGATTTTGCGGCCGCCTTTCCGGACATGACCGACGCGCTCGGCCGCGTGATGTCGTTCGACGCCACGCTGTGCAGCTATGGCGGCGTGCTGTCTTGCGATGCGCTGCCCAAAGAAAACGCCGCACAGCTGCTGCATTGGCTCGACGCGGAAGAGCAAGACCTGATCGCGCTGCACGAATCGGCGAAGCTGCCGGAATCGTTGCGTGCGGCCCTGCAACCTTTTTGCGGCTTCATGGCGCTGTGCATCGACCGTGTGAATCGCGGCTGGATCGTTCTGCTGCGGCGTGAACAGATCGAGACCATCGTGTGGAGCGGCATTCCGGCCAAGCTCGAACGCATCGGCCCCCTGGGTGCTCGCCTCACGCCGCATGGCTCGCTCGCCGAATGGCGGCAGACCGTCGAGGGCACGTCGGTGGCATGGGACGACGCCGAGCGTGCCATCGCACACGACCTCATGGAGTCGCTGGGGCGCGCCGGTGCGGCACGCGCCGCGCGCATGGAGATGGCGCGGGCGCAGCTGCTGGCGGTGCTCGGCCATGACCTGCGCGATCCGCTGCAGACGATCAGCATGATGGGCCAGATGCTGGAGCTGGGCAGCCCCGATCGGCAGGCTGGCTATGGCAAACGCATTGCCACTTCCATCGGCCGTATGCAGCGGCTGATCGGCGAAGTGTTCGAGATGAGCCGCATGCGCGCCGGCCTCGGACTCGGCCTGAACTGCGTGCCCGGCGACATGGCGGCGCTTGTTCGCGGCCTGGTCGATGATGCGCGCCTCGCGCACCCGGAGATATCGATACTGACGGACCTGCCGGAGGCGCTGCATGCCGAGTTCGATGCCGACCGCATGTCGCAGGTCGTGAACAACCTGATCAGCAATGCGCGCAACCATGGCGTTGTCGGCGAGTCGATCTGGGTGCGTCTGGCCGGCGAAGACACGCTGGTCGTGCTGCGGGTCGCCAACATGGCGCCGCCCATCGAGGAGACATCGATCGAAACGCTGTTCGATCCCTTCAAGCCGCGCTCCATCGGCAACGTGCGAAATCCAGGCGGCCTGGGTCTGGGGCTTTACATCGCGAGCGAAGTCGCCAAGGGGCACGGCGGCAGGCTGGAGTACAGCCACGACGGCACCCGGGTGACCTTCACGGTGTCGGTGCCGAAGCAGCGCTGACACGCGCAATCGCTCGCCGCAAACGGGCGGGCGAATCGCCCGAGCTGCCTAGCGGCGGTCGCTGCCGCGCATGAACGAGACGAGCAGCGCCGTCAGCACCGCGCCGCCAGCCGCGGCGATCAACGTGGCGCGCACCGGCTGGTCCATGATGTATTGCTCGCTTTGCTTGCGTGCCGTCGACAGCTGATCCTTCAAGTCGGCGACTTTCTTGCCGGCCGCGTTGACGGCGTCCTTGGCGTAGGCGCGGCCGGTGTCGAGCGCGTCCTTGCCGGTTTGTTTTGCATCGCGCGCATAACTGCGTGCGGCGCTGGCGGCATCCTGGCCGAGCGCCTTGGCGTCGTCTGCGCTGTCTTTCACCGAGCCCATGACCGAACCCTTGACCGAATTGAACGCGTCGTCGCCCACCGCACGGGAGGCTTGCGCGAAGTTCTTGGCCGTGTCGATCGCGTCGCCGGCGGTGCCGCGGGCTTCGTCTGCCAGCTGCGCTGGAGATTTCACGTTGTCTGCGTTCATGGAAAGACCTCTCTTGAATGGGAAAGGCAACACCGCGTCGCCCAAAAATTCAGTGTCGCGGGGCACTGTGGGCCACCGTGTCGGCCCGTGCAGGGTAGGACCGTAGGGCTTTCGCCCATCGACGCCATGCGGGCCGCTTTCCGAGCAAGGCGAAGGATGAGGAAGCCAGTGATTGTAAAAATATGTGAAAAAACACGCATCCATGCCGCCGCGGTAGCGGCGGTCATGATTTCGTGGAGCGAACGAGCCTTAGCATCCACGCATGCAAATCCCCGATACCGACACCTCCGAATACGCCGCCCTCATCGAGATGGCGGCTACCGGGGGCCGCGTTCGGGACGAGCGGGTCGCACGCTTCGCCGCCGTCATGGCCCCCAGCTTCTGGCGGCAGGCATTGAAGCCCTCGGTTGTTCCCTCGCAGCGCGCCGAGAACCGGCCCGTGATTTACCGAAACTGAGCGAAGACCCAAAGGCGAAGCCCGGCCGTGCGCAGCGGCAGTGACGGGCACACGCCGGAACTCGCTCCGCGTTAACCGGGGAAACGCTGCTTCACCTCGTGTTGCTTTTGGGGGGCGGCTGACCGGGCTTCAAGCGACCGATTTCTCATAAGCAACCAAGAAATCAATCGTTTCGATTTGCCGGTCGCAGACCTAAAGTGGCGAGCTCGTTTGCAGAACAAGCTCCCGCATGACCGCCACCGCCACCGCCACCGCCAGCTCCGCAGCCACACGAACCGCCGATTCGGCCCTCACGCAAGCCTTCGAAGTCCGCCGGTTCAACGCGCCCGTCGGCGCGGAGATCGTCGGGCTCGACATTTCGAAGCCGATCAACGATGCGGACTTTGCGCGCATCCATCGCGCGCACCTGGACCATCACGTCGTGGTGTTTCGCGATCAGGATGTCTCGCCCGAGGCGCACATCGAATTCAGCCGCCGCTTCGGCCCGCTCG
>JAQGMP010000402.1 GCA_028292285.1 Variovorax sp.
CGTCTTCGACCGCGACAAGCGACGCCGCAGCGGCCGCCGCCAACGCCGGCGCCGGCAACACCGAGTTCATGGAGCGCATGGTCGATCAGGTCAGTTGGTGGATGGCGCACCGCAGCCAGGGCGCCGAACTGAAGCTCGACTTGCCGGGCGGCCAGCCGGTGTCGGTCAGCGTGCAGGTGACCGGCAACGAGGCGCAGGTCGCGTTCCGCAGCGACCATCCCGAAGCGCGCCAATGGCTCGCCGCAGCCATGCCGCAACTGAAGGAAATGCTGGGCAACGAAGGACTGATGCTGTCGGGCTCGTCGGTCGGCCAGTCGGGCACCGGCGCCGAGCAGCAAGCGGCGCGCGATGCGCAGCGGGCTCCGTCCCCGGAGAGCGGCGGTCGCGGAAACACCGCCGCTTCGGCCATCGACACGTCGATGACGGCTGCCGCGCGGCCGCGCACCGTGAGCGAACGCGCACTCGATCTCTACGTCTAGTCTTGCGGCTCTCTTAAGGCTGGCGGGTGGGAGCAAGCGCCCTTAAAGCGCGGCTTTCCCCCCTTTTTTCCGGGCTTGGGGGAGAGGGCCGCGCCGAATAATCGGTTTCAAGCAGACCCTGCTGCGCGTGGCGCGATGGGTCGTTCTGCCGACGAACCGAAGGAAATCCCGTGTCCGCCCCTGCCGCCACCGCTGCCGCCATTCCGGCCCCCGATGCGCCCAAGCGCAAGGGAAAGCCGATGTTGCTCATCATCGTGGCGGCGCTCGTGCTGGGCGGCGGCGCCGCCGGCGGCTGGTTCTACATGAACAAGAAGAACCACGCGGCCGCAGAAGAAGAACCAGCCGCGCATGCGCCCGATCACGCGGCCGCACCGACGTACCTCGCGCTTGAAAACATGGTGGTCAATCTGGCCGACCCGGGCGGCGAACGCTTCGCGCAGATCGGCGTGACGCTCGACCTCGAAAACGAAAAGGTCGGCGACAAGATCAAGACCTATCTGCCGGCGATTCGCAGCAGCGTGCTGATGCTGGTGTCGCAGCGCACCTCCGACGAATTGCTGAAGCGCGACGGCAAGGAAAAGCTCGCCGCCGACATCGTGACCGAGGTGTCGCGCACGCTGGGCTACGAAGTCGAAGCGCCGGTGAAAAAGTCCAAGGTGGTGGCCGAGTCCGACGACGACGAAGCACCGGTCAAGCCGAAGAAGCGCCGCAAGGCCGAGCCGAGCCCGATCAACGGCGTGCTGTTCTCCAGCTTCATCGTTCAGTAACGGCCGGGCGCGCACGTCTCTTTCCGATGGACAACATTTTCGAAACTGCGACCGATGCTGCGAAAGACGCGGCAGCTGCAGCGCCGGACGACACTGTCGAGCGCATGGCCGATGCCATCGTTCGCGAATACGACATGGCAGCGCAGGAGCGCATGGTGCGCCGGCCGATGCCGACGCTCGACATCGTCAACGAGCGCATGCAACGCTACCTGCGTGCCGGCCTCTTCCAGTTCGCGCGGCGCAGCCCCGAGATCACGATCGAGCCGACGGTGGTGCAGCGCTTCTCGGAGTTTCTCGAAGTGCTCCCGGCCCCGGTGCACTTCAGCGTGGTGGCATTGCGCCCGCTGCGCGGCAGCGGCTTGGTGGTGTGCGAGTCGACCTTGATCTCTGCCCTGGTCGATGCCTTGTACGGCGGTGCCGGCACGTTGCAAGCGCCGTTCGAAGGCCGCGACTTTTCGCCGACCGAACAGCGCGTGATCCAGCGCGTGCTCAACCTCGTTTGCACCGAGTACGCCAAAGCGTGGAAGGGCGTGTACCCGCTCGAACTTGAGTTTCAGCGCTCGGAAACGCACCCGCGCTTCGTCAACGTCGCAGCACCGGCCGACTTGGTGCTGGTGACGACGCTGCAGATCACCTTCGGCGAACTGAAGGGCGCGATTCGCATCTGCAAACCCTGGGCGGTGCTCGACCCGGTGCGCGACATGCTCTATGGCGCGCAGCAAGCCGACGCCATCGCCGAGGACCGCCGCTGGGTCACGCAGCTGACGCGCGAGATCCAGGCCGCAGAAGTCACGCTCACCGCCGAACTGGCGCAACCCGAACTCACCGTGGGCCAGTTGCTCGCGATGAAGCCCGGCGATTTCATTCCGCTCGAACGGGCCTCGCGCATCGTCGCAGCCGTCGACGGCACCCCTGTTTTCGCCTGCCACTACGGCACCCACAACGCGCGCTACGCCTTGCGCATCGACGAATGTGTGCGAAGCGACAGCGCGCACTGGCTCGGAGGCTCCCATGTCCATTGAAGAACAAACCATCTCTCCATCCGCAACCGGTGCCGACTGGGCCGAAGCACTCGAGGCACGGCCCGAGGGCATGAGCAGCGCCGCCAGCGGTGCGCCGCTCAACGACATCCAGCGCGTGCTCGACATCCCGGTGCAGCTGTCGGTCGAACTCGGCCGGAAGAAGGTGCCGATCAAGCAGGTGTTGCAACTGGCGCAAGGTTCCATCGTCGAGCTCGACGCGCTGGCCGGCGACCCGATGGATGTGCTGGTCAACGGCTATCTGGTCGCGCAGGGCGAAGTGGTGGTGGTCAACAACAAGTTCGGCATTCGCCTGACCGATGTGGTGACACCGTCGGAGCGGCTGCGTCGCGTTCATCGCGCCTGATCCGATGGCACAAAGCCTTTTTACCGTGGTGCTGTTCCTGGCACTGCTTGCTTGCACGCCTTATCTGTTGCGTCGCCTGCAGGCGCGGCGGCTCGGCGCTTCCGGCATGGTCGACGGGGCGGCATCGAAGCTGTTGTCGACCGTGGTCGTCGGCCCGCAGCAGCGCGTCGTCACGCTCGAAGTGGGACCGCAGGGTGCACGCACCTGGCTCGTGCTGGGCGTGACGGGGCAGTCGATCAACTGCCTGCATGTGCTGTCGACGAATGCAGCTCATGCAGCTCACTCGGCTCATGCGCTCGAAGGCGCCATCGATGTCTGACGCTCGGAGCAACCGTCGACGTGCATGGCTCGGCGCATTGGTCGCGCTCGGCCTGAGCGCCGTCGCGCCTTCGGTCTTCGCGCAGGCAGCAGGGCAGGGCGGCCAGCTGCCGCTGGTCATCGGTACGGGCGCCGGCGGCACGAGCTATTCGGTGCCGGTGCAGACGCTGCTGTTCTTCACCGCGCTCTCGTTCCTGCCCGCCATCCTCTTGATGATGACCGGCTTCACGCGCATCGTGATCGTGCTGTCGTTGCTGCGCCAGGCGCTCGGCACGCAGTCGGCACCACCGAACCAGGTGGTGGTCGGCCTCTCGCTCTTTCTGACTTTCTTTGTGATGGGTCCGACCATCGATCGGGTCTACACCGAGGCCTACGTGCCGTACACCAACAACACGCTGCAGTTCGAAGCGGCGCTCGGCAAGGCCGAAGCACCGATGCGTGAGTTCATGCTGAAGCAGACGCGCCAGTCGGACTTCGCGTTGTTCGCACGGCTCGCCAAATTGCCGGCCGACGTGACCGCCGAAACCGCCCCGATCCGCGTACTGATCCCGGCGTTCGCGACCAGCGAGTTGAAGTCGGCGTTCCAGATCGGCTTCATGATCTTCATCCCGTTTCTGGTGATCGACATCGTGGTGTCGAGCATCCTGATGTCACTCGGCATGATGATGTTGTCGCCGGTGCTCGTCGCCTTGCCGTTCAAGCTCATGCTGTTCGTTCTGGCCGATGGCTGGAACCTGCTGATCGGCTCGCTGGCCGCCAGCTTCGTTCAGTAGCGAAGTCAAAAAAAGACAGACGTAGAAATGAACGCACAAACCGCATTGACCATCGGCCAGGAAGCGCTGGTGCTTCTGCTGACCGTCTCGTTGCCCGTGCTGCTCGCGGTGCTGGCGGTCGGCCTGCTGGTCAGCATCTTCCAGGCGATCACGCAGATCCATGAAGCCACGCTCGCCTTCGTGCCCAAGCTGATCGCGGCCGTCGCCGTGTTCGCCATCGCCGGGCCGTGGATGTTGAACACGCTGGTCGACTACATCCGCCGCACGATCGAATCGATTCCGCAGATGGTCTTGTAGGGTGTTGACCTTCACCGAAGCCCAGCTCATGGGCTGGATCACGCCGGTGCTCTGGCCCTTCTTGCGCGTGCTCGGGCTCTTCACCACCGCGCCGCTCTTTTCCACCCGCGCCATCCCCATTCGCGCGCGCATCGGGCTCGCCTTTTTGATCGCGCTGTGCGCGCAGCCCACGCTGCAGGGCCAGCCGATGGTGGCGCTCGACAGCATCGCGATGCTCGGCACGCTGGTGCAGCAGGTCGGCATCGGCATGGCGATCGGCTTCACCGTGCGGCTGGTGTTCACCGCGGTCGAACTGGCAGGTGAACTGGTCGGCCTGCAGATGGGCCTCAACTTCGCATCGTTCTTCAATCCGATGAGCAATGCGCAGACCAGTGCGGTGTCGAGCTTTCTCGGCAATATCGCGACGTTGTTGTTCATCGCGATCAACGGCCACCTCACCATCGTCATGGCCGTCATGAAAAGCTTCGACGCGTTCCCGATCGGCGGCAGCTTCATGCAGGCGATGGGCCGCATGCGCATTCATGAACTGGGCACCGAGCTGTTCGCGAGTGCGCTGTGGATCGCGCTGCCGATGATTGGCTTGCTGCTCTTCACCAACCTCGTGCTGGGCGTGATCTCGCGCGTCGCACCGCAGATGAACATCTACGCCATCGGCTTTCCGGTGACGCTGGTCGCGGGCCTGGTCGGCATCACGTTGACGCTGCCGATGATGGAGCAGCCGTTGTTGATGCTGATGGAGCAGATGATGGCGCGGATGTAGGCGCGCATGTGGGCGACATGCCGCAGCGCCCGGCATCCCGCCTCAGCGATCGGTCAAGCCGCGCAACACGGTGTCCAGCGTCGTCGTTCCCTTTCGCGTCGCAGACGGCCCATGCTCGAAGTCGATCCAACCCTCGTTGAAGCCATCGAGCATGCGCATGCGCGGCGTCGGGTTCGACATGCCTTGTGAGCGGAACAGAGCGTCC
>JAQGMP010000437.1 GCA_028292285.1 Variovorax sp.
AGGCGGCTGGCGAATTGCATGGTGATCTCACTTGATGGGGCCGCCATTGTCGAACCAAGCGGCGGCCCGCGTTACCACTCGGAGATAGTTTGTTGACTTTACTATTTTTGAGTAGTAAATTGAATTAACCACTTCAAGGTAGTAAATCGCATGCGGTACCCGCTCGAAACCAGCCAGCAACTCAGCGCCGTGCTGAAGGCGCTGCGCCAGTCCCGCCAACTCACGCAAGCAGAACTTGGCGAGCAGCTGGGTGTGAATCAGAAACGCGTCGCCCGGATCGAAGCGGCGCCCGGCGTCACCAGTTTCGACCAGATCTCCCGGCTTGTCGCGCTCATGGGTCATCGCCTGGTGCTGGAAGCATTGCCATCGGCCGAGGCACCGGGCGCCGGCAAGGAAGACAAATCATGGTGAGTCGCTCCAAGCGCGGCCGCGGCCCCCGGCACCCGCACCCGCTGATGGTCTGGATCAACGGCCAGACGGTGGGCGAATGGACGGTCCGCGAAGGCGAGCACCGCTTTCAGTACGCCGACGAATGGACCGCTTCGCCCGCGGCGCGCCGGCTCTCGCTGTCGTTGCCGATGACGCCCGGCAATGCACCGCAGCGTGGCCCGGTGGTTCAGAACTATTTCGACAACCTGCTGCCCGACAGCAACGCGATCCGCACGCGGCTGCAAGGCAAGTTCGCGACGCCCAGCACCGATGCGTTCGACCTGCTGACCGCCATCGGCCGCGAGTGCGTCGGTGCCGTGCAGTTGCTGCCGCCCGGCATCCGGCCCACCGGCTTCGACCGCATCGAGGCAGAGCCGCTGGACGACGCGGGCGTCGAGCGCGCCATCAACGCATCCTTGTCGACGGGCCGCGTGCTCGGCCAGCGAGACGACGAAGACTTCCGCATCTCGATCGCAGGCGCACAGGAAAAAACCGCCTTGCTGCAACGCGAAGATGGAAACAAAAGCCAATGGTTTCGTCCGCTGAACGCCACGCCGACGACGCACATCTTCAAGCTGCCGCTCGGCCTCGTCGGCAACATGCAGGCCGACATGCAGGAGTCGGTCGAGAACGAGTGGCTTTGCTCTCGCATCATGTCGGCCTTCGGCTTGCCAACGGCGCATTGCGACATCGCGACTTTCGGCGAGCGCAAGGTGCTCGTGGTGCGCCGCTTCGACCGTGCGCTGCAGAACGCCCGCGGCGACACCAGCGATAAGAGCGACAACAGCGGCGCCGAATGGATCGCCCGTCTGCCGCAGGAAGATTTCTGCCAGGCGCTCGGCGTGCCGGGCTCGCAAAAGTACGAGACCGACGGTGGCCCCGGCATGCGCGAAATCCTGCGGGTGCTGGATGCCAGCAGCAACGCCGCGGCCGACAAGCTCGCGTTCGTCAAGGCGCAGATGGTGTTCTGGCTGCTGGCCGCGACCGACGGCCATGCGAAGAACTTCTCCCTCTTTCTGGAGCGCGGCGGCGGCTACCGGCTCACGCCGTTCTACGATGTGCTGTCGGCCTGGCCGGTCATCGGCACGGGCGCCAATCAACTCGCCTTGCAGAAGGCCAGGCTCGCGATGGCACTGCGCAGCAAAAGCGCGCACTGGGCGCTGCAGGATCTGCGCGCGCGCCATTGGGACGGCGTCGCCAAACTCGCCGGCCTCGGCGATGCGCGCGCGCTGTGCGACGAACTCCTCGCACAGTTGCCCGGCGTGCTCGATTCGGTCGAAGCCCAGCTGCCGGCCGGCTTTCCGGAGCACGTGGCACACGCCATTTTCGAGGGTGTGCGGAGCACCGCGAAGCGACTGAGCGACGCCGAGTGAATCCAGGCGAATCACGCCGAGTGAACCGACCGACACCATGAAAAAAGACGACATCGTCCCCTTCTTCGCGACACTCGAAGCAGCCAATCCGAACCCTGAAACCGAGCTGGAATACACCACGCCGTTCGAGCTGCTGGCGGCCGTGCTGCTGTCGGCCCAGGCGACCGACGTGGGCGTGAACAAGGCGACGCGCAAGCTCTACCCGGTGGCGAACACGCCGCAGGCGATCTTCGATCTCGGCATCGAGGGGCTCGAGGGCTACATCAAGACCATCGGCTTGTACCGCAGCAAGGCGAAGCATTTGATCGAGACCTGCCGCATGCTGATCGAGCTGCATGGCGGCGAGGTGCCGCGCACGCGCGCCGAACTCGAAGCGCTGCCGGGCGTCGGCCGCAAGACCGCCAACGTGGTGCTCAACGTGGCCTTCGGCGAGCCGACCATCGCGGTCGACACGCACATCTTTCGCGTCGGCAATCGCACCGGGCTGGCGCCCGGCAAGACGCCGCTCGCGGTCGAACTGAAACTCGAAAAGCGCGTGCCGATGGCATTTCGATTGCATGCGCACCACTGGCTGATATTGCATGGCCGCTACATCTGCGTGGCGCGCAAACCCAAGTGCTGGGAGTGCGCGGTGCACACGATGTGCGACTACAAACCGAAGACGCCGGCGCCGAAGAACTGAGCCCTCGGCTTCAGCGGCAGATGAGCGCCGCGGCGCTCAGACTTCCACCGTCAGCCACTCGCCGAACGCGATCGGATGGGCCGGCCAGTCGGCCGCGATGGCAGGCACGCGCACGCCACGCTGCAACAGCGACACGGCCCGCATCACGCCCGCGTGGGTCACCCACAGCGCGTCGTTTCCAGACGTGCGCCACGCATCCCACGCCACACCGACGCGCTGCATGAAGAGGCGCGTGCTCTCGCCCGTTCGGCCGGCGCGCCCGTCGGAAAAATCGGTCATCCACGCATCGAACTCGCTGCGCGCGACGGCCTGCCAGGGCGCACCTTCCCACTCGCCGAAATTCATCTCGGCCAGGTTGGCGTCGTAGCGGCAAGGCGGCAGATCGGGCCGCAGCGCCGCGATGCTTTTTGCCAGCGCGGCACAACGCTGGAGCGGCGAACTGACGAGGACCATTCCTTGCGGCAACGGCGTGCCGAGGGCCGCGGACACCACAGCCGCAGCGGCCTGCGTGGCGTCGTGGTGCGCCGCCAGATCGGTCGCGCCATAGCAAAGGCCGGCCTCGGCGATCACCGGCGCATGACGAACCAGCCAGAGTTTCATCGGCGCTCCACCGCGACCTCGGCCGAGATTGGGCGACATCAAACCGGCCCCGCCGGCGCCATCGAGAAAGCCAGCGCAAGGTAGATCGCCAGCTCGCAGACCTGCTGCGTGGCACCGAGGCCATCGCCAGTAAAGCCCTGCAAGCGGCGCCAGAACAGGCGCGCCATGACAGCCGCTGCGAGTGCGCACGCAACCAGCGCGGCGATCACGGCCGGCCCGCCGGACACCCACGCGAACAACGCCGCGGCCGGCACCGCCCACGCGACGCCGATGCCCAGCGCACCGTTCGCAATCGCGTCCGCCAGCGGCTTCGACTTGCTCGCGCCGCTGTCGCCGACGTAGGGCATCCAGCGGATGAGAAAGAGCGGCGCCAAACGCGACAGCACATGTGCCAAGACGATCGCACTCGCCGCGCCTCGCGCACCGCCACCGCCACCGCCACCGCCGCCACCGCCACCGCCGCCACCGGCCAGCGTCGCCAGCAACGCGAACTTGAGCCCCAGCGCCAGCAGCAGGGCGATGGCGCCGAAGGCACCGATGCGCGAGTCTTTCATGATCTCCAGCGCACGGGTCCGGTCGGCCGAACCGCCGAGCCCAACGGCCACGTCGGCCAGTCCGTCTTCATGAAACGCGCCGGTCAGCAACACCGTGGCGATGGTGCTCAGCACCGCAGCGACCCACGCACCGCCGGCGCCCGGCAAGCCGCGTTCGGCCACGAAGAAAACCAACGCGCCCAGCATGCCGACGAGCCAGCCGACACCGGGAAAATGCGCCGCACTGGCACGCAGCATCTGCGGGCTGAAACCGACCCATTGCGCCAGCCGGCCCGTCACCGGCACGCGCGTGAAAAACTGCAGCGCCAGCAGGTAGTGGCGAACGCCGTTCATTGCAGCCTCGCTCCCTGCCGACGTTGAGTTGGAGTCCTGCTCATGCGCCGTCTTGCCGCGACACGCCCGCCGCCTCGAAGCTCGCCATCTCGCGCAGGATGCAGCAGGCCGACTGCAGCAGCGGCCACGCCAACGCAGCGCCCGAGCCTTCACCCAGGCGCAAGCCGAGTCGCAACAACGGCTGCAACCCGAGGTGATCGAGCAGCAAGGCGTGGCCGGGTTCGGCCGACATGTGCGCCGCGACGCAACGCTGCACCACATGCGGTTGCAGCGCCTGCGCGACCAGCACCGCGGCGCCGGTGATGAAGCCGTCGACGACGATCACGCGCCGCTCTTCGGCCGCTTGCAGCACGGCGCCGACCAGCGTGGCGACTTCGAATCCGCCGAACGCGGCGAGCGCATCCAGCGGCGCAACGGCATCGCGATGCAATGCCATCACCTCCGCGAGCACCGCGCGTTTGCGGGCCAGCCCTGCCGCATCGAGTCCCGTGCCGGCACCGATGCAATCGCCGAGCGGCAAGCCTGCCAGGCGCGAGAGCAGCATCGATGCAGCGGACGTGTTGCCGATGCCCATCTCGCCGAGCAGCAACGCGTTGCCGGGCAGCATGCGCACCACGTCGCGGCCGTTGGCGATGGCCTCGGCGCATTGCGAGGACGTCATCGCCGGGCCGGTCGATGCGTCGGCCGTGCCCGCGGCGATCTTGCGAACCACCAGGCCCGGCATCGGCACGAAGTCGTGCCGCACGCCGCAGTCGACGACGGTCAGCGCCAGGGCGTGCTGGCGTGCGAGCACACTCACCGCCGCACCGCCAGAAAGGAAGTTCTGCACCATCTGCCAGGTGACGTCGCTCGGATACGCCGACACGCCACGCGCTGCCAACCCGTGGTCGCCGGCGCACACGAGCAGTTGCGGATGCTGCAGCATCGGCGTCTCGCTGCCGAGGATGGTGCCGAGGCGGACGGCGAGCGTTTCGAGTTGGCCGAGCGCACCCACCGGCTTGGTCTTGTTGTCGATGAGATGCTGCAGGCGCGTGGCCAGCGCGGCGTCATGGAGGTCGGCGATGTCCGGGATGTTCATTCGGCTTCGGTTCGATTCAGGTTGGTTCACTCGATCAGCGAGCGCAGCACGCCCGCGTCGAAATGGGTGTCGATGTAGTCGGCCAGTCCGTCGAAGACGGCGTCGAGCGTCGGAGCGGTCGCACCGAACAACGCGTGCAGCACGGCAGGGTCTTCGAACAGGCCGTGCAGGTAGATGCCCAGCACATTGCCCGCGCCGTTCTGCCACGCCATGCCATCGTTCATGACCGGCAATGCGCGGTCACCCGCCGCCGCCATCGCGCTGTGCTCGGCCGTGCGGCCATGGTGGATTTCGTAGCCGTGCATCGCGACATCGGACAGGGCAGACCACGGCCCGGTGAGTTCACCGAAGTGCGCATCGCGATGCCGCACCGTCTTGTCGGGGTCGAACACGGTGACCAGCGGCAGCAAGCCCAAACCCGGCGCGTTGCCGTCGATGCCATGCGGATCGATCAGCGCCTCGCCCAGCATTTGCAAACCACCGCAAATGCCGAGCACCGCGCCGCCGCGCGCCGCATGCGCTGCGATGGCGCGGTCGAGCCCCTGCGCACGCAGCCACGCCAGATCGCCGCTCGTGTGCTTGGAACCCGGCAACACGATCCAGTCGGCATCGGCCAGATCATTGGGTGTGCGTGCCCAGCGCAGCCGCACGCCCGGCACGTTCTTCAGCGGCTGGAATTCATCCAGGTTGCTGATGCGCGGATAGGCAACGACTGCCACGGTCTTACGCCTTTCCTCTCCGGGGAAAGGCGGGGATGAGGGCAAGAAACCGGCACCGGCCGTCTCGAACATCCCATCCTCTTCAGGCAACCCATGCGACCACCACATCGGCAGCGTCGCCACGGTCGGCACACCCGTCATCTCTTGCAGTTGCTGCGGCGCGGGCGCCAGCAACGACGCATCGCCACGAAACTTGTTCAGCACGAAGCCGTGCAGCAACGCCCGGTCGGCCTCCGGCATCAGCGCCCAGGTGCCGTACAGATGCGCGAACGCACCCCCGCGATCGATGTCCGTCACCAGAAGGCAACGCGCTTCTGCATACCGCGCGACACGCAGGTTGACGATGTCCGAAGCCATCAGGTTGATCTCGGCCGGCGAGCCCGCGCCTTCGATCACCACGACGTCGTTCTCGGCACGCAGTTCATCGAGCGCCCGCACGATGGTCGGCCACACGCGCTCGCTGCGGCCGCGCCACGGCAAGGCCGACAGCGCCTCGTCGACCCGGCCCATCAGTACGACCTGGCTGTGCGTATCGCGCTCCGGCTTCAGCAGCAGCGGGTTCATGCGCACCTCGGGCACGGCGCGCGCGGCCAGTGCCTGAAAGTACTGCGCGCTGCCGATTTCACCGCCGTGGTTTTCGGCTTTGTCGTCTGCTTGGTTGTCGGCGTGCCTGTCGGTCCTCGCCGCCACGACCCGCGCGTTGTTGCTCATGTTCTGCGCCTTGAAGGGCGCGACCTTGAGCCCTTGCCGCGCATACCAGCGGCACAGCGCCGTGGCGAGCCAGCTCTTGCCGGCGCCGCTGGTGGTGCCGAGCACCATGACACAGCGTGCCGTCATGGGTAGCCTGCGGGTAGCGAAATCGATCGATGCATCCGCCCGATTGTCGCGCCCTGCCCGGCCATCACATCACGTGCAGGCCGCCATCGACCATCAAGGTCGTTCCGGTGATGAACGATGCTTCGGTCGAGGCCAGCCAGAGGATCGGCCAGGCGATTTCTTCCGGCGAGGCCCAGCGGCCGATGAGCGAAGTGTCGTTGCGCTCGGTCTTCAAGGTGTCGACGCTTTGGCCCCGCGCCTTCGCCTTGTCGACATGGAAGTCGGTGAGCGTCGAACCGGGGCACACCGCATTGGCGCGCACGCCGTGCGGCGCTTCTTCGAAGGCCAGGGTGCGTGTCATCGCGAGCATGCCCGCCTTGGTCGCGTCGTACAGCCCCATGCCCTTGCGGCCAGTGACGGCATAGCACGACGACACGTTGACGATGCTGCCGTTGCCGGCCTGCCGCAATGCGGGCAAGGCCGCGCGGCAGTAGTTGGCGTTGCCGATCAGGTTGACGCCGACCACCGCCTGCCACTCTTCGGGCAAGGCATCGGCCAGCGCCGAGTAGTTGCGCATCGCGGCGTTGTTGACCAGCACATCGAGGCGCCCGAACGCTCTCAGCGTCTGCTGCACCGCGGCCTCGGCCGCCGCGGCATCGGCCACGTCGGCCACCGCTTGCTCGATGCGGGCCTGCGGCACGCTGTCGCGCAGCATCGCCACCGTGCGCGCGAGCGCTTCGGCACTGGCATCGACCAGCATCACCGCCGCGCCTTCAGCGCAAAAGATCCGGGCGCAGGCTGCGCCGATACCGCCTCCACCGCCGGTGATGAGCGCCACCTTGTTAGCCAGACGGGTCATCGTCAATCGGCCTTGGCGCCGGTCGCCTTGATGACTTTGCCCCAGCGTGGAATCTCGGTCTGGATCCAGCCCGCGAACTGTTCGGGCGTGCCCGCGACCACTTCGAACTCCATCTTTTCGAGTTGCGAACGC
This sequence comes from Variovorax sp., assembly GCA_028292285.1. Taxonomy (GTDB): domain Bacteria; phylum Pseudomonadota; class Gammaproteobacteria; order Burkholderiales; family Burkholderiaceae_C; genus Variovorax. The sequence continues at coordinate 7,576 of JAQGMP010000437.1, forward strand.
ACATCGGGCGAGCGAAGGATCTTCACCAGTTCCTTGTTGTAGCGATCGATGATGGGCCGCGGCGTACCGCCCGCCGCCAGGAAGCCGATCCACGACACCGCCACGAAATCCGGGTAGCCCTGTTCGATCATGGTCGGCACCTGCGGCATCGACGGAAAGCGCTTGGCGCCGGTCGACGCGATCACCTTGGCGCGCCCGTCTTTCACGAACTCCGAGATGTTGCCGGGCACCAGAAAGGCGGCGTCGACCTGCCCGCCGATGAGGTCCACCACCGCCGGCGCCGAGCCCTTGTACGGAATGTGGGTGACGTCGATGCCGGCGGCGGACTTCAGCATTTCCATCGTCAGGTGCGACGCACTGCCGATCGACACCGACGCGTAGGCCAGCTTCTTCGTCTTGGCGAGCGCGACGAACTCCTTCACGTTGGTCGCAGGCACGCTCGGGTTCAATGCCAGGAATTGCGGCGCCGTCACGGCCAGCGTGATCGGCGCCAGGTCTTTCACCGGGTCGTACGGCAGCTTGCTGAAAAGCGTCGTGTTGATGGCGATCGGCCCGTTGAAGCCGACCAGCAGCGTGTGGCCGTCGGGCGGCGATTTCGCGACTTCGTTGGCGCCGATGTTGCCGCCGGCCCCGCCCTTGTTCTCGACGATGACGGGCTGGCCGAGCGCCTCCTGCAGCTTCTGCTGGACCAGTCGCGCAACGACGTCGTTGGTGCCGCCGACGATCGGCACGATGATGCGCACCGTCTTCGTCGGCGCCCATTCGGCCGCCGCGGCGTTCAGTGCGATGCCCGCCCCCGCGGCGCCCAGCAACAACGTGGCAGCGGCGCGGCGGGTGATGGCACCGACCATGGTTTTCGGCGCGCTCATATCGAGTACACCGGTTGCTCCGACGCGTCGGCCAGATGCAGTTTGGCCCATTCCTGCGGCTTGGCTTCGCGCGGCAACAGCACGCCGGCCGCGCGCACGCGCTGGGTCGCGGCGTCGATGGCGGGCGGCGTCGAATCGGGCAGCAGCGTGGTCGCGGCCTCGTACAACATGCGCCGGGCCATCACGATCGCGCGGTCGGTCGGCAGCAGTTTTTCCTTGGCGTGGTTCTGGATCGGGCCCATGCTTTCCTGCAGCGAGGCATCCTGCATCGAGAAGCCGAAGACGCCGCTGTAGGCCCGCTTTTCTTTCTGCGCCTTGCGGTCGATGAGGTAGTCGTTTTCCTTGTTGGCGACCGTGCGGAAGGTGCCGGGGATGTACTCGACGTGAATGCCCTTGCCGTCTTCCATGTGGCCGCGCTCCTCGGCCGTCAGGGGTTTGCCGGGGTGGTAGTTGATGCTCCAGGCCCAGCAGCTGTGGTCGTCGATCGGCACCCACACATGGCCGCCCAGCGCGTGCTCGCCGAACGGCGGAATGAGCGTGAACCACGGAAAGAGCCACTGCGTGATGCGCCAGTAGAACGAGTCGGGCTCGCCGTTGCGGCGGCCGTACAGCGTGAGGCCGAAGTCGGTCTTCTCGATGTCGAACACCACGTTGCCGTCGGCCTTGATGTAGTCGTTGGCCTTGGTGCCCTGGTGCATCGGATCGTTGTCGACTTCGAACTTGTGCACGTACGACACGTGGCTGGTATCGATGCCGCCTTCCATCGCCTGCAGGTAGTTCGACTCCTGCAGCCGCTTGGAGACGAAGACATGGCTGGCGGGCAGCGTGCACCACTCGACATCGGGCGGCGCGGGCTGCTTGTCTTTCGGCCCCATGTAGGCCCAGACCATGCCGGCGCGCTCCATGCACGGGTAGGCGGTGATGCCCATGTGCTTGCAGACCTGCGGTGCCGAGGGCACGTCGACGCACTCGCCGCTCACCGTGAACTTGAGGCCGTGGTACGCACAGCGAATGCCGTTTTCTTCGTTGCGCCCGAAGAACAGCGAGACGCCGCGGTGCGAGCAGAACTCGTCGATGAGGCCGGGCCGGCCTTGCGTATCGCGAAACGCCAGCAGCTTTTCGCCGAGGATCTGCACGCGCACCTGCGGGCCATCGGGCTCCGCGATCTCGCTCGACAGCATCACCGGCACCCAATAGCGCCGCATCAAATTGCCCATCGGCGTGCCGGGGCCGGTCCGGGTCAATGTCTCTGCCATTTCCGCATTCATCTCGTCAATCTCCGTTTCGTGGGGTGGATCGTTTCCGGCTCTGATTGTCCGTTGTGCGAGAATATAGTCCAACAGGCGGACATTGAAAACAGGGGTTTTTGGCCATGGAAGCCGCATTGGACGTACAAGACAAATCCGCAGAAAGCGTGCGCGCGGTCGACCGCGCGCTCGACATCCTTTCGGCCTTCCGGGGCGTCGCGGGCGGGCTGACCGTGGCCGAATTGCTCAAGCGCGTCGACCTCAGCCGGCCGACGCTGTACCGCTTGCTGCGCACGCTCGAAAACAAGGGTTTCGTGGCGTCGTCGGGTGACCCGCAGCGCTTCCGGCTCGGGCCTTCGGTGGCGCAGCTGGCCCACTCATGGAACGCCGGCCTCAACCTCGCCGACGTCGCCGCACCCGCCATGCGCCGCGTCTGGGAGGCCACCGGCGAAACGGTCGCCCTCTTCGTTCCGGAAGGCCTGATGCGCCTGTGCGTGGCCGAGATGCCGAGCCTGGAGGCGCTGAGTTTCAGGCGCGGCGTCGGCTATCGCGAGCGGCTGGTGCGCGGCGCCAGCGGGCGCTCGATCCTGGCGCAGATCGAAAGCGGCATCGATCTCGAGAGCTACGCCGCCGGGGTCGATGTCGATCTCGAAAAGTGCCGCATCGAACTCGCGAAAATTCGCAAGCGCGGTTACGCCGTCAGCCGCAACGAGCTGATCGAAGGCGCGGTGGCCATCGCGGTGCCGGTGTTCGACGGGTCGAACCGCGTCGTCGCATCGCTCGGCGTCTTCGGCCCGAGCGTCCGGTTGTCGCAGGCCAAGGTCGATGCGTTCGGGTCGCTGCTGGTGACCGAAGGCGCGGCGCTGTCGGCGGCGCTGGGCCAGGCCGGTGTGGTGAGCGTCTAGCTCAGGATCGTCAGATCGCCAGGGCCCGCGTCAGGAGATAGTCCTGGTGCACCACGTTGTCGTAGTAGTACGAATTGGCCATGGCGTCGAATTCGCGCCGCACCGCGGCGAGTTTTTCCGGCTCGCCCGCAAGGCGCTCGATCAGCTTTTGCAGCGGGCCGATCGAGCGCTCCATCGACAGGCGATAGTGCGATCGGCTGAGCGCCGGATAGGTCATGACGCCGCGCTCGAAAAAAGGCGTGTCGAAGCGGGCACCGAGCCGCTCGGCGATCACCGCCGGGGTGCCCCATTGCGGCGGCGGTGACACGCCCGCGGGCAACGGCGGCGAGTGGCGCCCGACGAAGGCGAACATGCGGCCGATCATGTGCTCCGGAGGCCAGGTGGCAAAGGCGATGCGGCCGCCGGGCTTCAGCACGCGGCGCATTTCGGCCACCACCACCTCGGGCCGCGGCGCGAACATGTGGCCGAACTGGCTCAGCACGACATCGAAGCTCGCGTCGGCGTAGGGCATTTGTTCGGCATCGCCCTCGGTCCACTCGATTTCCTCGTGCCCCGCGATGCGCGCGTTCTCGTGCGCCTGTGCGATGAGTTCCGGCGTCAGGTCGAGCGCCTTGACGCGGGCGCCCGCGCGGGCTGCGGTGATGGCCGCATTGCCGGTGCCGGTCGCGACATCGAGTACCGCCTCGCCGGGCGCGATGGCCGCGAACTTGACGAGGTGCGCGGCCGTCGGCGTGGTGATGGTCGCGGTCGGCCCGAACGACGCCCACATCTCGCGCTGGCGTTTCTTGAGTTCTGCAAACGGGTCGTGGTCCATGCGGCTCTCCGTGTATCGAGACGGAAAGACTGTATGCCTTGCAACCGCGAAGGCAAGCGTCGTGAAGGCCTATGCCTACCCGGTGGAGGCGACCGACGTCGGCACGTCCCAGCCCCCGCCCAGCGCCTTGATCAGCCCCACCGTCGCCTGGTACTGCGCCGACTTCACCTGCAGCGCCAGCCGCCGGTTGCGCAGCTCGCTCCGCCGCGCATCCAGCAGGTCGAGCTGGCTCACGTAGCCGTTGCGGTAGCGCGAATCCGACAGCACCGTCGCGCGGCGCGCCGAAGCCACCGCCCTCGCCTGCACGTCCGATTGCTCCTGAAGCAGCCGCAGCGATGCGAGCTGGTCTTCTACTTCCCTGAAGGCCACGAGCACTTGCTCGCGATAGCTCGCCAGCGCACCGTCGAGCTGCGCCGAGGCGCCCTGCACGCCGGCCTCGCGGCGGCCGCCATCCAGCAACGGTAGCGACATCAAGGCACCGATGCCCCACGAGCGGGCCGACCACTTGAAGAGATCGCTCAGGTCGGACGACGCGTAGCCACCGCCGCCGGTCAACGCGATGGTCGGAAACCACGCGGTCCTGGCGACGCCCAGGCGGGCTTGCGCGGCCTGCATGCTGCGCTGCGCCGCCGCGATGTCGGGGCGCCGTTCGAGCACGGTCGACGGCAAGCCGGCCGGGATTGCTGGCAGCGCGGTCGACCACTCGCCGGCGTTCATGCTGAAGTTGGAGGCGACATCGCCGGTCAGCACGGCCAGTGCATGTTCGAGCAGTGCGCGTTGCCGGTCGAGGTCCAGCGCGTCGGCTTCGGTCGCGGCCACTTCGGTCTGCACGCGGGCGACGTCGAGCTCGGCCAGATCGCCGGCCCGGAAGCGCCGCTCGGTCAGCCGCAAGGTGTCGCCGTAGGCATCGACCTGCTCGCGCACCAGGGCACGTTCGGCATCGAGCGCACGCACGGAAAGATACGTTTGCGCGGTCTCGGCCTGCACCAGCAAGCGCGCGCTTTGCAGCAGCGATTCGCGCGACTGCGCATCGAGCGACGCGGCGTTGCTGGCACCCGAAAGCTTGCCGAACAGATCGACTTCGTACGACACGCTGGCGCCGGCGTTCAGCAAGGTCGATGGCGTCGTGGCCAGGTTGCGATCGATGCCGACCTGCCGGCTGGCACCGGCGCCCAGGCCGACCTGCACCGATCGATCGGCATCGACGGTGCGCGCCAAGGCGCGGGCCTCGCCGAGCCGCGCCGCTGCCTGCTGCACGCTGGTGTTGTTGACGGCCGCGCGCTCGACGAGGTCGTTGAGCACCGGGTCGTTGAACGCGACCCACCAGTTGCCGGCCGCCTGCACGGGGGCCGCATTGGCGGTCACCGCAGCGGCGCCCCTGGCGGTCTGTTCCTTGAACTGCGCCGGCGGTGTGATGCCGGTCGACACTTCGCCGGTCGAGGCGCAGCCGGCGAGCACCAGTGCGGCCACCAGCGGCAACAGTGCGCTGCGCAGCGGGCGCGTGAAAGACGAGAAATTGCTTGTCATGATGAATCTCCTTCTGGTCGCAATCAAACGACCATTACTCGTGCGAGCGATGCGGCGCAGCGGGCTGCGGGTGCAGGCTGCCGCCACCGCCGAGTGCGGCGGGCGCTGCCGGCGACGGTGCCGGCGCCATCGTTCCCTCACCGTGCTGCGTCAACGGCTTGTTGCCCGCCAGGCGACGCAGTGCCACATAGAACACGGGCGTCAGGAACAGGCCGAAAGCCGTCACGCCGATCATTCCGGCAAACACCGCCACGCCCATCGCCTTGCGCATTTCGGAGCCGGCACCGGTCGACAAGACCAACGGCAGCACACCCATGACGAAGGCCAGCGACGTCATCAGGATCGGGCGCAAACGCAGGCGGCTCGCTTCGATGGCGGCCTGGACAGGCGTGCGTCCCGCGAACTCCAGCTCACGTGCGAACTCGACGATCAGGATGGCGTTCTTCGCACTCAACCCGACCAGCACGATCAGTCCGATCTGCGTGAAGACGTTGTTGTCACCCCCCGATATCCAGACGCCGGTCATCGCGGCGAGCAGGCCCATCGGCACGATCAGGATGATCGCGATCGGCAGCGTCAGACTCTCGTACTGCGCGGCGAGCACCAGGAACACCAGCAGGATCGACAGCGGGAACACCAGGAACGCGGAGTTGCCGGCCAGGATCTCCTGGTACGTCAGCTCGGTCCACTCGAAGCTGATGCCCTTGGGCAAGGTCTCCGCCGCGATGCGCGTCACCGCGTCTTGCGCCTGCCCCGACGAAAAGCCGGGGGACGGGCCGCCGTTGACGTCGGCTGTGAGATAGCCGTTGTAGCGCATGGCACGCTCGGGGCCGAAGCTCGAGTTGACCTTCATCAACGCCGACAGCGGCACCATCTCGCCCGAGGTCGAACGCACCTTCAACAGACCCACGTCTTCGGCACGGGCACGGTACGGCGCGTCGGCCTGCACCCGCACGCTGTACGTGCGGCCGAACTTGTTGAAGTCGTTCGCATACAGGCTGCCGAGGTAGATCTGCATGGTGTCGAAGATGTCGGTCACCGGCACGCCGAGCTGGCGCGCCTTGGTGCGGTCGATGTCTGCATAGAGCTGCGGCACGTTGACCTGCCAGCTCGTGAACATGCCGGCCAGTTCAGGCGCCTGCGACGCCTTGGTCATGAAGGCCTTGACTGCCGTGTCCATCTGGTCGTAGCCGAGCGAAGCCCGGTCTTCGATTTGCATCTTGAAGCCCCCCGTGGTGCCGAGGCCCGCCACCGGTGGCGGCGGGAACATCACGATGAAGGCGTCCTGAATGCCGGCGAATTGCTGATTGAGCTGGCCCGCGACGGCACCGCCGCTTTGATCGGGGCGCTTGCGCTGGTCGAAGGGCTTGAGCGTGACGAACACCACGCCCGAGTTCGAGCTGTTGGTGAAGCCGTTGATCGACAGGCCCGGGAATGCGATCGCGTCTTCCACGTTCGGGTTCTTCTTGACCAGCTCGCCCATGCGATGGATCACGTCCTCGGTGCGGTCGAGCGTGGCACCGTCGGGCAACTGCGCGAAGCCGATCAGGTACTGCTTGTCTTGCGCCGGAACGAAACCGCTCGGCACCGCCTTGAA
>JAQGMP010000690.1 GCA_028292285.1 Variovorax sp.
TTAGTAATTACCAACCAGTATGATGCTTACCTCCGTCGCACGAACAACGGCACAGTAGGAATTGATGCCGGTTACAGTTACAACATCGCAGGGCGCTTGGACCAAGTGGCCAACGCCAACAGCACCGTTTCCTAGTCTATCACACCAATTTGGGAATGGCTTATTCCCTGACTTTCAAGGAGAGTGGAACCACCCGGATGACTACCATCAAACAGTACGATTATCTGAACAGACTGACCAATATCGATTCCGGCTCGGGTGTGGGTCCTTCCCTTATGGTTATAACCTTGCCAATCAGAGGACTAACCTCATCCGGGAGGATGGCAGTTATTGGGTTTACGGGTATGACTCACTCGGCCAGGTGACGAGTGGAAAGAAGTATTTCTCGGATAATACTCCCGTAGCGGGTGAACAGTTTACCTATGGGTTTGATGATATAGGAAATCGGACGGCCACCGCGGCCGGCGGGGACCAGGTAGGAGCGAACCTACGAAGTGCGGCTTATCATCCCAACCGTATCCGTCATGCCATCACGTGGTATTCAAAGGGTTGAAGCGAGATAAAGTGGGTGGATGTCAAAGCACAATATACGTCGACGTCTCACCTTGGAAAAACGTCAGCAATGCCTGGCTGAATACAGGAAGAGTGGGTTAACTCAGCGTGAGTTTGCGGCGAAGTCAGGGATTTGTTTTTCTACGCTGGTGCTTTGGATTGCCAAAGCCAGGAAGTCCAACTGCTTGGCTGCGCCATCGTTCCTGGAACTTCCAACCGTGCAACCTTCATCGTCTGCAGTGGTGTGTCGTCTGGTTTTGCCTCGCGGTGTTTCTTTGGAAATCCCGCCAGGTTTCCCAGTTCAAGAAGTGCAGCAATTGGCCAAACTACTCCTCAAGTCATGATCAATCCAGGACCTGCCACCCGGGTATTCCTTGCCGTTGGCCCCACTGACTTGCGAAAAGGTTTCGATGGCCTCTCTGACCTGGTAAGGAACCAGTTCAAGGAAGATCCTTTGAGTGGCCACATGTTTGTCTTTGCCAACCGGAACAAGACCAGGATCAAGATCCTCTTCTGGGATGGGAGCGGGCTCTGGAGTTGCGCCAAAAGACTTTCGCGCGGGACCTTCTCCTGGCCCAAAACCACAGAGGACCAAAGCGGTGCCTTGCGTATCCTTTCCGAAGAGCTGGCGATGCTCTTAAACGGAGTGGACCTGGACAAAACCCGGAGCAGGAACTGGTGGCGAAAGGCGGCCTGAAAAAGAGCAAATAAATCGTATATTATATATAGATATATGTTGATTATATACAACAGTTGTGCCATTCTTTCCCCAGTAAATGGACCCGGATAAAATCGTCATCGAAGCAGAGAATATTGCGCTCCGAAAAGAGGTCGCAGATCTTCGTGATTTGCTTAAATTCAAGGATGACATTATTCGGGCGATGAAGCTTCAGATCTTTGGTCCCAAGTCAGACAAGCTCTCTCCAGCTCAGGCCGAGCTGCTTTTCAAGGAGCTTTCTGTCACCACCCAGGAGGTGGAGAAGGAAGCTGCCCTTCCTGAAGCTAAAAAGAATCCCTCCTCCCGCAAGCCGCATCCCGGACGCAACCCTTTTCCGGAGCATTTGCCACGGGTGGATGTAGTCATACGATGCGACCAGAATAAATGCAGTTGCCCCAAGTGCGGAACAAAGCTGCCGGAGATGGGCTTTGAAGTGCGTGAAGAACTGGCCTGCAAGCAGGTCGAGTATTTCGTCAAGGTGATCAAGCGGCAGAAGCTGGGTTCCTGCCCTTGCCATGAAGGGCAAGGGGTTACCGTGGCGCCGGCTCCGGCCCAGATCGTTCCCAAGGGAAAGCTTTCCACCGAGTTCATCGTGCAGTCCCTTGCTGGGAAGTATCAACAACACCTGCCCATTTACCGCCAATGTGCCAACCTGCTGGAGAATCACGGGATCTATCTGAGCAGGAACACAGTGACCGAGGCTGTTCTGGTCGCCGGAGACCTGCTTCGACCAGTGGTTCGGGCGATGGCCGCACAGTTGCTTTCGGGAAGTTACATCCAGGCGGATGAAACGAAGATGCCCTGCCAGGTGGATGACCAGCCGGGACGAAACCATCAGGCTTACATGTGGGAGTTTAGCGATCCCGGAGGAATCGTAATCTTCGAGTTCCACATGGGACGGGGAGGAGCGGTGGCGAGGGAGTTTTTGCAGGGGTTCCGGGGCAAACTCCAAAGCGATGGCTATCCAGGTTACGACGATCTCGGTGAAGGCATTATCCATATGGGATGCATGGCCCATGCGCGGAGATATTTTACCGATGCATCCAAACTGGCCCCCCTGGATCCATTGCCAAAGGAGGTGGTCAAAATCATGAAGGAACTTTACCGGGTGGAGGGCGAGGCCCGGGACAAGAAGATGAACAGTGAGGAACGGCTGGCGTTGAGAAAGAAGGAAAGCAAACCCATCATGGAACGGTTGAAAGCACGGGTGACGGAAATAAGTGCGACGCTCGATCCATCGAGCAAGGTAGTCAAGGCTTGCAAATACACCCTGGGACAATGGACCAAGCTTGAAGTGTATTTGGAAGATGGACGGGTGGAGATCGACAACAACTGGTGCGAGGGGGCGATGCGCCCACTGGTACTTGGACGAAAGAACTGGCTCCATGTTGGAAGTGAAGAAGCCGGGCCCAAAATAGCAGCCATCGCCTCCATCGTCGAAACCTGCCGAAGACTCGACGTGAACCTGATCAAATACTTGAACGACGTGCTTCCAAAACTTGGGGACTGGGACAATACCCGCGTCGCTGAACTCACACCCATGGCCTGGAAAGCTACTCTCAAATCCTGAAATCACTCACTCAAGGATAACTGGTCAAACACAGTTGTCCTCACGTGTTACTCGGGCGGATACAGTGTAACGGGTGACACCGCCATGGAG
>JAQGMP010000449.1 GCA_028292285.1 Variovorax sp.
TACGGCGTGCTGTGGCAGATCGAGCAGGCGAAGCGGCTCGGGTTGTCGCACGTGTACCTTGGGTACTGGATCGAAGGCAGCGCCAAGATGAACTACAAGGCGCGCTATGCGCCGCACGAAGTACTGATCGAAGGCCGTTGGCAGTCGGGCGGCGATTTCACAAAGTAAAATGGCGACCCGTCAACACGGATCGCTGCCATGAGAAAACCACCTTCCGACGCTCCCGCTACGCCTGTCGTTCAGGTCATCGAGCGCATGTTCTCGCTGATCGACGTGCTGGCGTCGCGCGAGGACGCGATGTCGCTGAAGGAAATCAGCGAGAAAACCGGCCTGCACCCATCGACCACCCACCGCATCCTGAACGACCTGGCGGTGGGCCGCTTTGTCGACCGGCCCGAGGCAGGCAGCTATCGGCTGGGAATGCGGCTGCTCGAACTGGGCAACCTCGTCAAAGGCCGGCTCAACGTGCGCGACGCCGCCATGACGCCGATGCGCGAACTGCACAAGCTCACGCAGCAGCCGGTCAACCTCAGCATGCGCCAGGGCGACGAAATCGTGTACATCGAGCGCGCCTACAGCGAGCGCTCCGGCATGCAGGTGGTGCGCGCGATCGGCGGTCGTGCGCCGCTGCATCTCACATCGACGGGCAAGCTGTTTCTGGCGGTCGACGACCCGCAGCGGGTCCGCAGCTACGCGACGCGCACTGGGCTGGCCGGCCACACGCGCAACAGCATCACGCAACTGCCGGCGCTGGAGCGCGAGTTGTCGAAGGCGCGCCAGTACGGCATTGCGCGGGACAACGAAGAGCTGGAGCTGGGTGTGCGGTGCATGGCGGCCGGCATCTACGACGACCAGGGCAAGCTCATCGCCGGCCTCTCAATCTCGGCGCCGGCCGATCGGCTCGACGACGGCTGGTTGCCGAAGCTGCAAGCCACCGCCAACGAGATCTCGGGTGCGCTGGGCTACAACGAAAGCGGCGCTGTCACGACCGCTTGAGAGGTCGTCGACAGCGCCGTCGGGCCACGCCAGGCGCCCACAAGTGGCGCGCCGATTTCCAAGGCAAATCGATCAGCTTGCGACTTCAGCCGTCGCAACGTTCTGGCGCGCTGCCGGCGACATCAGGTGCGTCGCCTCGACCCAGCGGCGCACGCGCTCGGCGTCGCCGATACGGCTCAGCTTGCCGGTCGAATCCAGGAACACCATGATGAGCTTGCGGCCGGCGATTTTGGTCTGCATCACAAGGCACTGGCCAGCTTCATTGATGAAGCCGGTCTTTTGCACACCGATGTCCCAATCCGGATTCTTCACCAGCCGGTTGGTCGTGTTGAACTGCAGCAGGCGGTTGCCCACCTCGACCTGGTAGGTCGGCGATGTCGAGAGTTCGCGCACCGTGGCGTCAGCCGAAGCGGCGTTGACCAGCAGTGCCAGGTCTTGCGCGCTGGACTGGTTGTTGAACGACAGGCCGGTCGGCTCGACGTAGCGCGTGTCCTTCATGCCCAGCAAGCGCGCCTTGGCGTTCATCACGCTGACGAACGTCGCGGTGCCGCCTGGATAGGTGCGCGCCAGCGCGTGGGCCGCGCGGTTCTCGCTCGACATCAGCGCCAGGTGCAGCAGTTCGCCGCGCGACAACGTGGTGCCGACCACCAGCCGCGAACTGCTGTGCTTTTCGGTGTCGACGTCGTCCTGGGCGATGGTGATGAGTTCTTCGTTCGGCAAACGCGCTTCGCTCATGATCAAACCGGTCATGAGCTTGGTGAGGGAAGCAATCGGCAGCACGGCATGGTCGTTCTTGCTGAACAGCACTTCGCGCGTGTCCTGATCGATCACCAAGGCGGCATTCGACTTCAGGTCGAGCGCGTCTTCGGTGTGATTGAGGCCGGCCATCTGACCGAAGGACAAGCGGGGCGGTGCTTCGGCCACGCGAACGATGGAACGGCGCTGGACTGCCACGACGGTCCTGCCGCCGCGCTGGCGAATGGTCGCGACGACGTTGCGGCCACCGCGCACCACGCGGTCCGCCTTGTCGGCGCGGGCCACCTTCTCAACCTTGGCACCGCGTTTGGCCGACGCGCCGCGCGGCGCTTGCGCAATATTTTTTGCGCCCCTGGCGCGGCTGTCGCCAGCGGCTTGGCTCTTCTTGGCAACCGCGGCTTCATGCTTTTTGGCCGCTTGCGCTTCAGGCAACAAAAACGCCGTGCTGTACACGGCGATGAGGGCAACGGCGACGAGTCGGAACGCGGGTAGGAACCGCCGGCTGGAAACTCGATGACGACGGGCTTCGGGCATTAAAAAACTCTCCAGCGGTTGCGAATGTGACCGCAGTGTATAGAAATCAAAAAAGACACGCAATATCAGTTACTTGCGTCCTCTTCTTGAATCGAAATAAAGAATCGCCCGAAAACCCAACCTTGCGCCGCAACTCTCTCAGCTTGACGCTGTAACTTGTTGAGGGCACTCAAATAAGCTTTGGCCGAAGCACCTACGATGCACCATGAGGCGTCAACACGAAAGATGCGAACTTGTCACCAACGTTTGACACTTCCCTCGCGCTGACGAGCGCGAGGGTGTATTTGTCAAAAAGATTTCGATTGGCGGCTCAGGCGGGCTGGGCGATCGATTGTGCGCTGCGTGCGCCTTGCGCCTTGGCGCGTTCCAGTCCCGAAACGATGGCCTTGAGCGATGCTGAAATGATGTCGGCGTCGATGCCCACCCCGAACAGCGTCTGCGACTCGTCGACGCGGAGTTCGAGGTACGCCACGGCCTGCGCGTCAGCACCGGCGCCGATGGCATGCTGGTGGTAATCGATGACGCGCACCGTGTGCCCGGTGGTGTCGGTAAGTGCATGAATGAAAGCGTCGATCGGGCCGTTGCCGCGCCCTTCAATGGGCCGAATTTCGCCTTCCCAAGGCAGATCGCCACGAAGTACCACCGCCGCAGTGGCGCCCTCGCCCTGCTCCTCGAGCACGCGATGCTGCAGCGCATGGACCGCCTTCAGGCCGTATTCGCGCTCGAACATGGCGTAGAGGTCGGCCGCGGAAAGCTCCTTGCCCTCGACGTCCATCGCCTTTTGTACTGTCTGCATGAACTCCATCTGCAGGCGACGCGGCATCTCGAGCCCGTACTCGCTTTCGAGCAGATACGCCATGCCGCCCTTGCCCGACTGGCTGTTGACGCGAATCACGGCCTCGTAGCTGCGGCCCACGTCCTTCGGATCGATCGGCAAATACGGCATATCCCAGATGTCGCTCTCCTTGCGTGCCGAGAAGGCTTTCTTGATCGCATCCTGGTGCGAGCCCGAAAACGACGTGTAGACCAGGTCGCCGACATACGGATGGCGCGGGTGCACCGGCAGCTGATTGCAATGCTCGACGGTGGTGCGGATCTCGTCGATGTTCGAGAAGTCCAGTTCCGGCGACACGCCTTGCGTGTAGAGATTGAGCGCGACGTTGACGAGGTCGAGGTTGCCGGTGCGCTCGCCATTGCCGAAGAGGCAACCTTCGAGGCGGTCGGCACCGGCCATCAAAGCGAATTCGCCAGCGGCGGTGCCGGTGCCGCGGTCGTTGTGCGGGTGCACCGACAACACCATCGCGTCACGTCGCTCGAGGTTGCGGTGCATCCACTCGATCATGTCGGCAAAGATGTTCGGCGTGGAATGTTCGACCGTCGACGGCAGGTTGACGATGCACTTGCGGGCCGGCGTCGGCTGCCAGACTTCGGTGACCGCGTCGACCACGCGCTTGGAGAACGCAAGATCGGTGCTGGAGAACATCTCGGGGGAGTACTGGAACGTCCAATGCGTTTCAGGCTGCTTGGCTGCGCAGTCGTTGAACATGCGTGCGTGCGTCACCGCGAGTTCGACGATCTGGTCTTCGTCCATGCCGAGCACGACGCGGCGCATGACAGGCGCAACCGCGTTGTACAGATGCACGATAGCGCGCGGCGCACCCTGCAACGACTCGAAAGTGCGCGTGACGAGGTGGTCGCGTGCCTGCGTAAGCACCTGGATCGTCACATCGTCAGGGATGCGGTCTTCTTCGATCAGCTTTCGCACGAAGTCGAATTCGACTTGCGAAGCCGACGGGAATCCGACCTCGATTTCCTTGAAGCCGATGGCGACGAGCGTCTCGAACATGCGTGTCTTGCGCGCGATGTCCATCGGCTCGACCAGCGCCTGATTGCCGTCGCGCAGATCGGTCGACAGCCAGATCGGGGCCTTGGTCAGCACGGCGTCGGGCCATGTGCGGTCCTTGAGGCCGATCGGTGCGAACGCGCGGTACTTGGCTTGAGGTTGCTTCAACATATCGATTTCTCTGTGATGGTTGGGGTATCACCAGCAACCCCAAAAGCAAAACGGCCCGTTGCTGGTGCGAACGGGCCGTGGTGAGGGATTTGCGCGTGCGCTACCGTCTCCGCCCGAAGGGGATGAGTAGTAGAGCCAGCGAAATCTTGTTCATGAGGGTTGCGAATGTAGCACAGCCCGTTTTACTTGTGGAGGCCGATTTCGTCAGGTTCATCGGTGGAAGTACTGATCACGCTGACTTGCTGGCCCTTGGCCTTGCGCCATCCATAAACCACATAGCCGCTGAGCCCGTAGATGACGAAGAGGCTGAACAAGACGGTCGGCGGGTGGATGTTGATGAC
>JAQGMP010000456.1 GCA_028292285.1 Variovorax sp.
CTTTGCCACAGCCCGCAAGAGCGCCTCTTCTTCCAGGGCCAATGGCAAGACGGCCTGCTGCCTGTGCAGGGCGTCGATGCTTCGACGGTGGCGCAGTACCGGCGTTTTGCGCAACGTGTCGACGCGCAGCAGCAGCAGATGCACTTCATGATCCCGATGGCCAAGGCCGCCGCAACGCCGGAGATGCTGGCGCTCGACGCGATCGCTTTCGGCACGTGGCTCGATCGCCAAGGCCTCGACGATGCGCATTTGCGCTGGTACCTCGACTACTGCTGCCGCGACGACTACGGCGCTGGCCTCGCGCATGTCTCGGCCTGGGCCGGCATTCACTACTTCGCCAGCCGACACGGCTTTCATGCGCCCGGCGACGACAGCGGCGAACGCGATGCGGTACTGACCTGGCCCGAAGGCAACGCATGGCTCGCGCGCCGCATGGCCGCGCCGCTGGGCGATCGCATCAAGGCGGCGCACGCGGTCACGCGCATCGCCGAAACCCGGTCGGGCGTCGAGGTCGATGCCTTCGATGTCGCGACGAAGTCGATGGTGCGCTGGCAGGCCGAGCGCTGCATCGTCGCGCTGCCGGTGTTCATCGCGGCCCGCGTCGTAGAAAGCCCGCCTGCCGTTCTGCACCATGCGGCGGCGAGCGTGCGGTATGCGCCGTGGCTCGTCGCCAACGTGCACCTGCGCGCGCCGCTGGCCGACAACGGCCACGGTGCCGCGCCGAGCTGGGACAACCTCGTCTACGGCACGAGCGGTCTTGGCTACGTCGACGCACGCCACCAGACGCTCGACCCGACGCCCGCGCCGACCGTCCTCAGCTGGTACCGCCCGCTGGGCCCGAGCGCACACGACACAGTCGACGGCCGCAAGCTGCTGCTCGATCGGCCGTGGACGGGCTGGCGCGACGACCTGCTAGCCGAGTTGTCGGTGCCGCACCCGGACTTGCCTTCGCTCGCAACGCGCATCGACATCACGCGCTACGGGCATGCGATGGCGATGCCCACGCCAGGGTTATTGAATCAACTCGGCGCGAGCGAAAAACGAGAGCGCATCGTGAGCGGACGCCTGGCCTTCGCGCACGCCGAGTGGTCGGGCTATTCGATCTTCGAAGAGGCCTTCACGCGGGGCCACTTCGCGGGGCTCGCCGCTTGAATGCCAAGCGCTGTCAGCGCATCAATGCCTCGATCTCGTCCCCGTTCACCGGCACCCCACGCGAGATCAACTCGCAGCCTGTTGCCGTGACGATCGCGTCGTCTTCGATGCGGATGCCGATGTTGTGGAACTGCTCGTGCACGCCTTCGCCCGGCCGCACGTAGATGCCGGGCTCGATGGTCAGCACCATGCCGGGATGCAGGATGCGGCTCGGCCGGTTCTTGATGATCTCGTTCGACAACGGGTCCTTGCGCTCGCTCACTTCGCCGACCTGCGTCGGTTCGACGTAGCTGCCGCTGTCGTGCACGTCCATGCCGAGCCAGTGGCTGGTGCGGTGCATGTAGAACGGAAAGTAGGCGCGCTTCTCGATCACGTCGTCGACGCTGCCGACCTTGTTGGCATCGAGCAGGCCGACATCCAGCATGCCTTGCGCAAGCACCTTCACGGTGGCTTCGTGCGGGTCGTTGAAACGGTTGCCGGCCTTGGTCGCAGCCACGGCGGCGTCCTGGCTTGCGAGCACCAGGTCGTACAGCGCACGTTGCGGACCGGTGAATTTGCCGTCGGCGGGAAAGGTGCGCGTGATATCGCTGGCATAGCTGTCGAGTTCGCAGCCGGCATCGATCAGCACCAGATCGCCCGCATGCACCGGCGCCACGTCGGCGCGGTAGTGCAGCACGCATGCGTTGGCGCCGGCAGCGACGATCGAGCCGTACGCCGGGTACTGCGAACCGCCGAGCCGGAACTCGTGCAGCAGCTCGGCGTCGAGGTGATATTCGCGCACGTCCTTGCCTTCGCGCAGCATGCGTGCGCTGAGCTGCATGGCGCGGATGTGGGCACGCGCGCTGATCTGCGCGGCGCGGCGCATCACGTCTTGTTCGTGCGCGTCTTTGACCAGCCGCATTTCGTCGAGCGGACCGCACAGGTCGCGTTGCTCTTCCGGGCACAGCGCACCGAACCGCACGCGAGCGCGCACCGATTGCAGCCAGCCGTCGACACGGGTTTCGAGGCCCTTGTGCGTTGCGAATGGATACCAGACGGTCGATTTGTTTTCCAGCAGCTTGGGCAGCTTGGCGTCGAGATCGGCGACCGAAAAAGCCTCGTCGATGCCGAGCGTGGCCGGTGCGGCATCGGGGCCGAGACGGTAGCCGTCCCAGATCTCGCGCTCCAGGTCTTTGGGCGCGCTGAACAGCGTCGCGCGACCGTCCCCAGCCAGCAGCAGCCAGGCGTTTGGCTCGGTGAAGCCGGTCAAATAGTAGAAGTAGCTGTCGTGCCGAAACAGAAAGTCGCTGTCCCGGTTGCGCTGGCGTTCGGGCGCGGTCGGAATGATGGCGATGCCGTCGCGGCCGAGTTGGCCAGCGAGGCGGGCGCGGCGGCCGGCGTAGATCGATGTGTCTGTCATGGCGTGTCTTTCGTCATCTCGTGGTCATCGGCTGTTCAGCAGGGCGAGTCGCTCCGGCGTGCCGACATCGGTCCAGGGGCCGGTGTAGAGCTCGGCGCTCACCTGGTCATTGTCCATCGCGGCACGCAGGATCGGGGCCAGCGGGGCTTTGATGCCGCCCGGGTTGCCGGCGGGGATATCGCAGTACGGCGGCGCGAAGAGGGCGGTGCGATAGAGGGCGATGGTCGAGAAGGTGTACGCAGTGTCGGACGCGCCGGGGCGGCTCAGCCCGCGGCCGTCGGATGCGATGCCGAAGTCGCCCTTCGGGTGGTGCGCCGGGTTCGGCACCAGCCACAAATGCCCGAGCTTGCCGCTCGCGGCGAACCGATCGAACGCGTGCCGCGAGAAGGTGAACCCGGGCGCGAAGACGTCGCCCGCGGCGACCCAGAACACGTCGCCCAACAACGGCAGCGCGCGGACGATGCCGCCGGCGGTTTCGAGCGCGCCACCGAAGTCGCGGCGCTCGTCGGAGTACGTGATCGACGCGGCGCCGGCATCATCATCGAACGAGGGCTGCGATCCAAAGCGGCGCGCGATCTGATCGCCGAGCCAGTCGATGTTGATCACCAGCCGGTCGAAGCCGGCGATGGTCAACGCCTCCATCGGCCATTGCATCAGCGGCTTGCCATGCACTTCGAGCAGCGGCTTGGGCGTGTGATCGGTCAGCGGCCGCATGCGCTCGCCACGGCCGGCGGCGAGGACCATGGCGGACGCTTTCGGCGCCGCGTTCGTCATCGAGCTTTCGATGGCGTCGGTCAAAATGACTGCGCCGCCACTTCACCGCGCTGCAGTGCATGTCGCTCGACATGGCGCGGTGCCAACAAGGTGACCAGCGCGTTCAGCAGCGCATGCGCCTTCGCCGAATGATCGCCACCGAAGTTGCAGACATAGACATCGAGCGTCACGGCGCGTTGCTCGGGCCAGGTGTGCAGGCACAAATGCGATTCGGCCAGCAGCACGGTGGCCGTGACGCCGCCCGGGCCGTGCTCGGTCGCCGGAAAGGGGTGGAACAGCCGGGCGACGGATTGCAGCCCCGCCGCTTCGACGGCCGCGACGCACGCCGCGCCCAATGCGTCGGCGTCGAGCAGCCAATGCGCGGCGCACTGGCAATCGTGGAGGTCGGCGGTGAGGTGCAAGCCCTGCATGGGCCTGAATGTAGCGTGCCTCGGGGGCTTGCCAACGGCCGCCCAAGGCGAGGCGACGGACGACCTAAAATGCCGGTTCCCCCAAAACTCTCCCCGAAAGCCCCCCGACATGGCCAACAAAGCCCTGATGGCCAACGCGATTCGCGCGTTGGCAATGGACGCCGTCCAACAAGCCAACTCGGGGCACCCGGGCGCGCCGATGGGCATGGCCGACATGGCGGTCGCGCTGTGGAGCGAGCATCTGCGCTACAACCCGGCCAATCCGCACTGGTTCGACCGCGACCGCTTCGTGCTGTCGAACGGCCACGCGTCGATGATGTTGTATTCGGTGCTGCACCTGACCGGCTACGACCTGCCGATCGAAGAGATCAAGCGCTTTCGCCAGCTGCACAGCAAGACGCCCGGCCATCCGGAAATCGATGTCACGCCCGGCATCGAAACCACGACGGGCCCGTTGGGCCAGGGCATCACGAACGCGGTCGGCATGGCGCTGGCCGAGAAGCTGCTGGCGGCCGA
>JAQGMP010000689.1 GCA_028292285.1 Variovorax sp.
CGCGAGCGCGAAGGCGACGACATCGAGCTCGACGAAGCCGTCAGTGCAGTGCTGGCGCAACGCAGCGGCAGCGCCGACGAACTGCGGGTGCACACGCGATCGATACAAGCCGAAGAGAGCGTTGCCATGCTGTTGCTGATCGACAGTTCGGCCTCCAGCGCGCGGCCGCATGGCAGCGATGCGGCTCGCGGCACCCAATTGACAACGCAGCAACGCGTGGCCCGGCTGCTTGCTGGCGCGATGGCCGCAACCGGGGGCTCGCTCGCGATTCAGGGCTTCGACTCCGATGGCCGTGAAAGCGTCAACCACTGGCGCGTGAAAGACTTCGACGAGCCGTGGAGCGATGGCACTGCCGCGCGACTGGCCGGTTTGCGGAGCGGCAAGTCGACACGACTCGGCGCCGCATTGCGTCATGCGACGCGTGCTCTGACAGCGCAGCCCGCGTCACGCCGACTGATCGTCGTGATGAGCGACGGCGAGCCGCACGATGTGGACATCCACGATCCGCATTACCTGATCGAAGACGCGCGGCATGCGGTGCAGTCGGCACGGTTGGTGGGTGTCGACACGCTCGGGCTGCTCCTCGATGCGGAGGGTGCAGCGGCGAGTCGGCGCATCTTCGGGGCGGGGCAGAGCGCGCTGTTGGGGGACGCAGCGTTGCTGCCTCTGGTCCTCGCGCGGCTGTTGGCGTGAATACTTGAAGACCGCTCAAAACGCTCTGGAGGCCGTCGACGATGACGGCCTCCGCTGCTAGTCGGGCGAAGCGGCGCGTTGTCGCCGATATTCAAGAACCGGCAATCCGCCTACCCCCCAGTTGTCCAGTTCGACCTCTTCGACGACGACAAACGTGGCATCGAGCGGCTTGTTGAGCACCTCCAGAAGGAGTTGGCTCACGCCCGCGATGAGCTTCGCTTTCTCTTCTGCCGTTACGCGATCGTGCCCAGGCGTACTGCCCTCTCGGGTGACCTGGATCGTGACGAATGGCATGGCGAGCTCTCAATGACCTGCGCTCTGACCACCGTCGACATGCAGGATCTCGCCGGTGACGAAGCTGGCCGACTCGAGATACAGCACGCCTTCCACGATGTCCCGGATCTCGCCCATGCGCTTGACCGGGTGCAGGCCCGCGAGGAATTCGTGGGTCGCCAGCGGATGCATCGGCGTTTTGATGATGCCGGGCGACACCGCATTGACGCGAATGCCTTTGACGGCGTATTCCATCGCCAGCGCCTTGGTAGCCGAATTGATGCCGCCCTTGGTCAGGTTGGCAAGCACGGTCGGGACGCCGGCGATCGCGTGGTCGACCAGACTCGTCGTGATGCTGACGATGTGTCCCGAGCCTTGCTTGAGCATTTCGACAGCAGCGCGCTGTGTGATCTGGAAGAAGCCGGCCACGTTCGTTGCAATGTTCGCGGCGAAGTCTTCCGCCGTGTAGTCGACAAAGGGTTTGGCGGTGAAGATGCCGGCGTTGTTGACCAGCGTGTCGATCCGGCCGAAGCGCGAGATGGCTTCCTTGACGACGCGGTCGGCGGTCGCCGCATCGCCGATGTCGCCGGCAATGGCGATGATGTCGGCGTCCGCGCTTTGCTTGATGGAGCGCGAGGTGGCGACAACGCGGTAGTTGCGATCGCGATAAGCCTTTACGAGCGCTGCGCCGATGCCTTGCGATGCGCCGGTGATGATGGCGACTTTCTGTTCGTTGCTCATGATGTCCTCATTGGTCTTCCGGCTTGCGGTATTGCCGCCGGCGGCCCGTCAGGTGCCGTTGGGGAAATTTTGAGGTTCGGAGCTCGCCGAGTGAAGAGCCGTCGTGCGGCAAGGACCTTTGCCGAACGAGGAAGAATCGGCGCTGCCTGGCCTATGCCTTCAGGGCATCGGCCTCGGCAGACAGCCGCGCGAACTCGGCCTTGAGCCGCGGGGCGGCAAAGTCGACGAAGGCACGAACCTTGGGGATGGAGAGTCGTCCTTGCGGAACGATCAGGTGCACCGGCATGGCAATCGCTTCCGCGTCACGCAGCAATATCTTCAGCGATCCGTCCTGCACGCGATCCGCCACGTGATAGGTATAGAGACGCGTGACGCCGTGCCCATCGACTGCGGATGCGAGCGCCGCCCTTACGCTGTTGACGACCAGCCGGGGTTTGAAGTGCACGGTACGGGGAACGGAGTGTCCCGGCAGCGGCGGGAAGATCCAGGTGTCGTGGCCGAAGTGCGTGGTAGTAACGATCCGGTGCTTCAAAAGGTCTGAGGGCTCGTTGATTCGGGGGTGCTCGGCGAGATACCGCGGAGCGGCGACGACGACGCGCTTGACGTCGCCCCCAACCCTCAGCGCCACCAGGGAGGAGTCGGGCAGATCGCCGACCCGCAGCGCGATGTCGATGCCTTCCTCCACGAGGTTCGCATGGCGGTCGAGAAGCACCAGATTGACCGAAACCGCGGGAAAGGCATCCAGGTACGCGTCGATGATCGGCTGCAGGATCTGTTCGCCGCTGATGGGAGGCGCGCTGATGGTCAGCGTCCCGCGCGGCGCGGCACGCTCGCCGGCCGCGCTCTGGTCCGCTTCTTCGAGATCGATCAGGACGCGGCGGCATGCAAAGGCGTAGCGCTCGCCTGCTTCGCTGAGCTTGAGTGTGCGCGTCGTTCGGTGAAGCAATTCGGTGCCGACGTGGTGCTCGAGGAATGCGATCGCACGGCTGACAGCCGCGGGCGATCGGCCCAGACGCCGCCCCGCTGCCGAGAGACTGCCCGCGTCAAGGGCCGCGACGAACACCCGCATTGCTTCGATTCGGTCCATATGGAAACGAGGCCTCTCAAAGTTGCGCACTCAGCGCCGCTGAGACGATCAGGGCGCCTGCCGCCGAGAGCAGCGAACCGGTGAACGACTGGGTCGAAGCAAGAATGGCATTGGCGACCAGCGGGCCGATGATTTGCCCGACGCCGTAGACCGCCGTCATGACCGCGAGCATGTTGAATCGGACTGCATGGGCGACGCGTCGTGCAGCCGGCATTGCGATCGTCACTGTGCCGACGAAGGTTCCCCCGACCAGGAAAGCGCTGAGCAGATAGGCCGCTGCGGTATGGCTGAACACCGGAAGGACCACCCCGATGGCCTGAACGGCGAGGTTCGACATCAGGCTGTGGCGGGTGCCCATCCGCACCTGGAGCGAATGCCAGAAAAAACACGAGGGCACGGCGCCGAAACCGAACACGGCCCAGACGTGGATCGGATCCACGGAACCCAGCGCATCCCGGATGAAGAACGGGAGATACGTGGCCGTCACGATGTAGCCGAAGCCGGCGAGGCCATAGATCAAAATCAGCCGTACCGCCTGGGCGATGGGTGCGCCGGTGCCGGGCGGCCCCGCGGAAGGCCGGAGATCGAACATCGGCGCCGGCTCCGGCTCTGGCCGGGAACGCAGGGCCGGAAATGCCGCGATCGCAAGAACGAAACTCGCCGCGGAGAGGACGGCCCAGAGCGCCGAACTGCCGAAACCTACGTGCTGTCCCACCGCGATCAGCTCTGCAGAGAAAACGATGCCCACGCCCACACCTGCGTAGAGAAGGGGAGCGTCACGCGCGTACCCCATGTGCTGCAGCAGCCAGAGCGAGGCGGCGACCATCGACAGGGCACTGCACACGCCTGCGAGCCCGCGTACCGCGACGATGGCCCAAGTCCCGTGCAACACGCCGAGCGCCGCCATGCAGACGATTCCGCCTGCGGTCGCCCAGATGCAAAGGCCGCGAGCGTGGACCGGCTTCGCGTTGCTGACGAGCAGCGCGCCGATCAGATACCCCGCATAGTTCGCCGAGGCCGCGAGCGTCCCGCTGTGTACCGTCAGGAAGCCGTCATGCACCATGACCGGATAGAGGCCGGTGAAGGCGAATCGGCCAAATCCCATGCCGATCGCCAGAACGGCCGCGGCTGCGAGTGCGGGCCCGATCGCGTGATGCCTGGCGAGATGTGTCGACGCGGTGGTCACATCGTCGCGCCTAGTGAAGTGTCGCGGCGAGGAGTCCGCGCAACCCGTCGAATGCCGGCGTCTCGTAGCCCTGACGCCAAACCAGCAGTGTGTCGATCTTCATGATCGGAAGCTCGCGCATTCCTTTGGGCTTGCCCATCAGAGCGATGACACTGCGCGGCATCAAACTCACGCATTCGCCGGAGGCCACGCAAGCGAGCATGCCGTGATAGGAGCCCATTTCCTGGAAGTCGAGCGGCTGAACGCTCGACCCCGAACCGAGGATGCGTTCCGTGATCGTTCGATAGGTACACCCGGTCATGAACGCGGCGACGGAACGAATTTCTACCTCACCGACCTCCTTGACCGGAGCGTGCCCGGCAGGAAGCAGAAGCGCGAGTTCCTCCCTGAACATGGGAGTCGAAGCCAGGCCGAGATCCTCCAGATCGATTCCGGCGTCGTCTTCGGTCGCGGGGGGAAGGGCCACGAATGCACAGTCCAGTGTTCTGTTTTGTACCGCTGCAATCAGTTGCCGCGACGGACCATTCGTCAGGCGCAGCTTTACCTGCGGAAACCGCCGGTGATAAGCCGCCAGAGGCCCGGGCAATCGACTCGCCGACGTGCTTTCCATCGAGCCGATGCGCAGCACGCCGGCAGGCTGTGCCGGATGAAGTACCTGGCGCGCTTCTTCGGCGAGAGCCAACAGGGCTTTGGCGTACTGAAGAAACTGCTCCCCCTGGAGCGACAGCCGCATGCGCTTGTTGTCGCGAAAGAAAAGCGACACGCCCAGCTCCTCCTCGAGTTGCTGTATCCGGGTCGTCACATTGGACTGGACTCGGCCGAGGCGTTGCGCGGCCTTCGTCACGCTCAACTCTCCCGCAACAGTGCAAAAGATCTCCAGCGTCGTGTGTTCCAAGTCGTTCTCTTGTGAAGATTAATAATCAAATTATGTTCTTGCATAGAGATGATAAGGCCAAACGCCTTTCCGCTGGCTGCCCGAGGAGACAGCCTTTTTCAGTAAGGCAGCGCGAAGCCGTTGCGCCCCGCATTGATCCGTTGCGCCATCGGCGACCCATTCACTGCCTGCGCGGTCAGCGAC
>JAQGMP010000561.1 GCA_028292285.1 Variovorax sp.
TTGCGGCACCGCTCTGCTTGGCGGCGCGCCCCAGCAGATCGCCGACGATGTGATCGGCCTCGATCGCGGCACCGCGCGCAATGTCTTTGTACATCGACGCGGTGATCGGTGAACCCGCCGTCGTGACCATCGTCGTGCCGCGCTCGATGGCGCCGGCGCGCGGGGCGAAGCCGTTGTGCGCGGCGATGGCGCTGCACTCTTCGAACAGGGCCAGTGCCACGTCCTGGCCGCCCGCGCTCACGATGTCGCCGATGGCGGCGCGCATCGAACCCGTGAGGCTCGCCACCGTCGCGATGAAGATCCACTTTTCCCACATCTCCTGCAGGATGTCGGGTGTCGCCCGGGCATCGAATTTCGCGCCGGCAAACTGCGCTGCGATGGCATCGACCCGCGCCGATGCCGTGCCGCCGCGCTCGCCGAACGCCAGCACATGCAGGTCCGCCAGATGCAGCACCGTGCCTTCGTCGTCGAGCGTGGCCGAGATCATGCACAGGCCGCCGAGCACTTTCGAATCGCCGAAGCGCGCCGCCAATTCGTCGATGTGGCGCATGCCGTTCAGCAGCGGCAGGATGACGGTATCGGGACCGACCGCGGGCGCGAAAGATTCCATCGTCTCTGCCAGGTCGTAGGCCTTGCAGCCGACGATGACGACGTCGTACGGCGCGTCGATCCGGCTGGCATCGACATGCGGCGGATTCGGCAAGTGCAGGTTGCCCATGCCGCTGCGGATCACCAGTCCGGTCTTCTCGATTTGCGCCGCGCGGCGCGGCCGCAGCAAGAAGGTGACGTCGCGCCCGGCCTCCAGCAGCCTGCCACCGAAATAACCGCCGAGTGCGCCGGCACCCACCACGAGAAAACGCATTTGAACTGCTCCAGAATCTGAACCGCGAAGCGCCCCATGATGCGCGATTCGGTTAATGTTTGCGGTCCGTCCAACCAAACCCCGGAGATCCAATGAGCCAATTCAAAATCGGTGTCGTCATCGGCAGCCTGCGCAAGGATTCGATGAATCGCAAGCTGGCGCTGGCCCTCGCGCACCTTGCACCGTCCGACTTCACGCTGGAGCATTTGCGCATCGATGATTTGCCGCTCTACAACCAGGACGACGACGGCAATCAGGCCGCATCGGTGAAGCGGCTCAAGACCGAAATCGCGGCGACGCAAGGCCTGCTCTTCATCACGCCCGAATACAACCGCTCGATGCCTGGCGTCTTGAAGAACGCGCTCGACCATGCATCGCGCCCGTACGGGCAGAGCGCCTGGGCGGGCAAGCCGGCGGCGGTCATCGGCATTGCCAACGGCGCCATCGGCACCGCGTTGGCGCAACAGCATCTGCGCAACGTGCTGGCTTATCTCGACGTGCCGACGCTGGGCCAGCCCGAAGCCTTCATCCAGATGAAGGAAGGCATGTTCGACGACAAGGGCCACATCGGCATCGAGTCGGCCCAGAAGTTCCTGCAGGCCTGGATGGACAAGTACGTCGCCTGGGTCAAGACGCACAACGCCTGACCGGCCGCTCGCTGCAAAAACGAAAAAGCCCGCAACCGCGGGCTTCTTCGTTGAGACGTCGGAGCGTCGGAATGCTCAGGCCGCCAGTGCTTCGCCTTGCACGGCTTCTTCGATCTGCTTCTGCGCGGCTGCGATGGCGGCGGCCTTCACCGCATCGCCCATTGCCAGGCCTTCAGCGCGGACGAACTTGATGTCGGTGATGCCGAAGAAGCCGAAGATCGCCTTGAGGTACGACTCCTGGTGCTCGAGGGCCTGGCCGCCTTCGGTCGTCGAATAAACGCCGCCGCGCGTGATCAGCACGAACACCTTCTTGCCGCCGGCCAGGCCCACCGGGCCTTTTTCGCCGTACTTGAAAGTGCGGCCGGGTTGGGCGAGACGGTCGACCCATGCCTTGAGCTGAGTCGGCACCGTGAAGTTGTAGAGCGGTGTGCCGATGACGATGACGTCGGAGGCCAGAAACTGGCTGACCAGCTTTTCGGACACCGCGTTTTCGCGCGCTTGCGCTTCCGTCGGCTGGGTCTGAACGCCGATCTTGCTGCCGAGTGCGTCGGCGCTGAAATGGTTGGGCGTGTCGACGGCCAGGTCGAGATACTCGACCGTGGTGTCCGGGTTCGACTTGCGGAACTCGGCGACAGTCTCGGCGCTGAGTTGGCGCGACACGGAGCCGGCGCCCAGGATGCTGGAGTCGATGTGGAGCAGTTTCATGATCAATCCTCGATGTATGCGATGTGTGGTCGCGATGTTGTTCAGTGCGCCGGCACGGTTTTGTCGGCATGAGCAGAATTCTATTTTTGAGTCGATTGATTGATAAGTAGCCAAAAATGGCTTATATCGTTCTGAAAACAGGACGATGACATGCAAGATCTCAATGACATGGTGTTCTTTGCCGAGGTGGCGGAGCGCGGCGGGTTTGCCGCCGCCAGCCGCGCGCTCGGCGTGCCCAAATCGCGGCTTTCGCGGCGGGTGGCCGAGCTCGAAGCGCAGCTCGGGGTGCAACTGATGCAGCGCAGCACGCGCAGCCTGTCGCTCACGCCGGCAGGCGAGGTGTACCTGCGGCATTGCGCGGCGATGCGCGATGCGGCCCAGGCGGCCGCCGAGGCCGTGGCGCAAGTGCAGACCGAGCCGCGGGGCACGGTGCGGATCAGCTGCCCGGTGACGCTGGCGCACAGCAGCGTCGGGCCGCTGCTGCCGGAGTTCCTTAAGCGCTATCCGGCGGTGCGCATCGAGCTGCGCGTGCTGAACCGGCCGGTCGACCTGGTCGAGGAGGGCGTCGATGTCGCCCTGCGGGTGCGGGCGACCATCGAAGACAGCGCCACGCTGGTCGCCAAGTCCTTCGGCATCAGCCGCGGCATGCTGGTCGCGACGCCGGAGCTGCTGGCGCAGCAAGGTCCGGTGGCGGTGCCGGCCGATCTGGGGCGGCTCGACACCGTGGCGATGTCTGCCGGCGAAGGGCGGGCGCACTGGCATCTCGAAGGTCCGAAAGGTGCGGTGTACGACCATTCGCATTCGCCGCGCTACCTGGCCGACGACCTCGCCACGCTGCAGTTCGCGGTGCTAGACGGTGTCGGCGCATCGGTGCTGCCCGACTACATGTGCCGCGCCGATCTCGCGTCGGGCCGGCTGGTCGAGGTGTTGCCCGAATGGGGTCCGGCGCCTGCGATCTCGCATGCGGTCTTCCCGGCGCGGCGGGCACTCGTGCCGGCTATCAGGGCGCTGATCGACTTTCTGGCCGAAAACATCAA
>JAQGMP010000586.1 GCA_028292285.1 Variovorax sp.
AATCGTTGGCTTGCAGCGGCAAGTCGACTTCGACGTTCGCCTCGCCAATCACGCTCTTGAGCGTATCGCCGAGCTTGATCGGAATGCCTTTCAACTCGTTGCGATAGCGCGCGGGATCTTCACCGCCTTCGCCCGTGTTGCTCTTGCCGCCAATGCGGTTCATGGCGACGGCAAGCGTCGAGTGCGCCTCGGTCGAGATCGAGCCCAAGGACATCGCGCCCGTCGCAAATCGCTTCACGATGTCGGCCGCCGATTCGACCTCTTCCACCGGAATCGCCTTCGACGGATCGAGCTTGAACTCGAACAGGCCGCGCAAGGTCATGTGACGCCGGCTCTGGTCGTTGATGATCTGCGCATATTCCTTGTAGGTGCTCCAGTTGTTGGCGCGCGTGCTGTGCTGCAGCTTGGCAATCGCGTCGGGGCTCCACATGTGCTCTTCACCGCGGGTGCGCCAGGCGTATTCACCGCCGGCGTCGAGCATGCTGGCCAGCACCGGATCGTCACCGAAAGCGGCCGCGTGCATGCGCAGCGCCTCTTCGGCGATCTCGAACACGCCGATGCCTTCGACCCGGCTGGCGGTGCCGGTGAAGTACTTGCCGATGGTGTCGTTGTTCAGCCCGATGGCTTCGAACAACTGCGCGCCGCAGTAGCTCATGTATGTGCTCACGCCCATCTTGGACATGATCTTCGACAGGCCCTTGCCGATCGCTTTCACGTAGTTGTAGACGGCCTTCTCTGCCGACAGGTCGCCCGGCAGATCGGCATGCATCGCCGCCAGCGTTTCCATGGCGAGGTACGGGTGCACAGCCTCGGCACCGTAGCCGGCCAGCACGCCGAAGTGATGCACCTCGCGCGCGCTGCCGGTTTCGACCACCAGGCCGGCGGTCGTGCGCAAGCCTTCGCGCACCAGGTGTTGGTGGATCGCGCTGGACGCCAGCAACGCAGGAATGGCCACCTGCGTCAGGCTGACCGCGCGGTCACTGACGATCAGGATGTTGCTGCCGCTCTTGATCGCATCGACCGCTTCGGCGCAAAGCGAGGCAAGCTTGGCCTCCACGCCTTCGCGGCCCCAATCAGCCGGGTATGTGATGTCGAGCGTCGTGCTCTTGAACTTGCCCTTGGTGTGCTTTTCGATGTCGCGCAACTTCGCCATGTCGGCGAAGTCGAGAATCGGCTGGCTCACCTCGAGCCGCATCGGCGGGTTGACCTGGTTGATGTCGAGCAGGTTGGGCTTGGGGCCGATGAAGGACACCAGCGACATGACGATGGCTTCGCGGATCGGATCGATCGGCGGGTTCGTCACCTGCGCGAACATCTGCCGGAAGTAGTTGTACAGCGGCTTGTTCTTGTTGGAGAGCACGGCCAGCGGACTGTCGTTGCCCATCGAGCCGATGCCTTCTTCGCCAGCTTGCGCCATCGGGCTCATCAGGAACTTGATGTCTTCCTGGGTGTACCCGAATGCCTGCTGACGGTCGAGCAGCGATACGGCGCTGGCAGGAATGTCGACCGGCGTCGTGGGCGTGCCCACGCTGTCGAGCTTGATGCGCAGGTTCTCGATCCACTGCTTGTACGGCTTGGTGTTGACGACATACGCCTTGAGCTCGTCGTCGTCGATCATGCGGCCCTGTTCCAGGTCGATGAGGAACATCTTGCCCGGCTGCAGACGCCACTTTCGAACGATCTTGTGCTCGGGGATCGGCAACACGCCCGACTCCGACGCCATGATGACGAGGTCGTCGTCGGTCACGCAATAGCGCGAAGGACGCAGGCCATTGCGGTCGAGCGTGGCGCCGATCTGGCGGCCGTCGGTGAAGACGATCGACGCGGGGCCGTCCCACGGCTCCATCATGGCAGCGTGGTACTCGTAGAACGCGCGGCGCCGCTCGTCCATCGTGGTGTGCTGCTCCCACGGCTCGGGGATCATCATCATCACGGCCTGGCTGATCGGATAGCCGGCCATCGTCATCAGTTCGAGGCAGTTGTCGAAGGTCGCGGTGTCCGACTGGCCGGCAAAGCTGATCGGGTAGAGCTTCTTCAGGTCAGGGCCGAGCACCGGTGAAGCCATCACGCCTTCGCGCGCCTTCATCCAGTTGTAGTTGCCGCGCACCGTGTTGATCTCGCCGTTGTGGGCGACATAACGGTACGGATGCGCCAGCGGCCACTTGGGGAAGGTGTTGGTCGAAAAGCGCTGGTGCACCAGGCCAATCGCCGAGATACAGCGCTCGTCCTGCAAGTCGAAGTAGTAGGTGCCGACCTGGTCGGCCAGCAGCAGGCCCTTGTAGACCACCGTGCGGCTCGACATGCTCGGCACGTAGTACTCGGTGCTGTGCTTGAGGGCCAGGTTCTGGATGTTGGCACTGGCGGTCTTGCGAATGACGTAGAGCTTGCGTTCCAGCGCGTCCTGCACGATGACGTCGTTGCCGCGGCCGATGAAGACTTGACGCAGGATCGGTTCGGTCTTTTTGACCGCAGGCGACATCGGCATTTCGCGGTTGACCGGCACGTCGCGCCAGCCCAGCAGCACCTGGCCTTCGGCCTTGATGGCGCGTTCCATCTCCTGCTCGCAAGCCATGCGCGAGGCGTGTTCCTTCGGCAAGAAAATCATGCCCACGCCGTACTCGCCATACGGGGGCAGCGTGACGCCTTGCTTACCCATCTCTTCGCGGTACAGCGCATCGGGTATCTGGATCAGGATGCCGGCGCCATCGCCCATCAGCTTGTCTGCCCCGACCGCCCCGCGATGGTCGATGTTTTCGAGGATTTTGAGCGCCTGGGTCACGATGTCATGGCGCTTTTCGCCCTTGATGTGGGCGACGAAGCCGAGGCCGCAGGCGTCGTGCTCGTTCGAAGATGAATACAGCCCGTGTTGTTCGAGGTGCTTGATTTCGTCGTCCGTGGTCATGGGCGCTCCTTCATTTTTTTCGCAGGGAATCCGAGGATATTGCGATGCACAAACAATGCCAAATACTTTATTGAGGGTCAGATTCTTTCAGAGCACCACAGCTTAGGATTTTTAATAAATTGGGGACACATCAATAACGATAGCCAACTATCATTGTGGGGTGCGCCTTGTCCCACCCTTGTCCCACATTTACGGCAACGTCGCGCGCAAGGGCCTCCCCGCTTTTGCCTTGACGACGCGCCGCTCCGTCGTTTTCTGTAACGATTCGACAAAGCCTGCATCGCCGAGCGCCCAACCTCGCAGCGCTGCATCGGTCAGGGCGAGCACATCCGCCGCCGACACGCCTTTGTGTACCAACTCTGCATAAGCTGCTTCGCGCGCGAAAGGCGTGTTCCCGAGCAGCCAGTATTGCGGCGGCGGCGTCAGCGCCTTGTCATGCCGTTGCCCAGCGTAATGGCCATAGCTTGACCAGGCAAACTCGGCCACATCGGTCACGGCGCCAGAGCGAACCGGATTGAGGTCCATGTAAGCCATGCACGGCA
>JAQGMP010000478.1 GCA_028292285.1 Variovorax sp.
CCGAGCCAGCCACGAAGATCAGGCTGCCACCGAGTGCCGAGAAGAGTTCCATGCTTTGCTTTCCGTAATGGAATTGGCAAGCTGGATCGACTGCGGCCCGGTTTCGCGGTTCAGCGCGGCGACAGGATGCGACGCACTGCATTGCGCGACGACATCGCGTGCGCAACCTTCACATTGACCACACTGGGTGGCCACGCCGAGTTCGAACTGCACTTCATCGAAGGTCATGCCCGCGCGCGCATGACGTGCGATTTCACGATCAGAGACTCGGCGGCAAACGCAAACGATCATGGCGATGAAGCGGCAGATTGGCTGGCTGTTTAAGGAGCCTGATTATAAATACGAATCTCTCGCATTTGCAATCACTATTGCCGGCGTCTCAGGCCAGCAGGGTCAATCGCTTCAGACCTCAGCCCAGAGCCGCAGCAGGTTGTGATAGTGGCCGGTCAGCGCCACGGTTTCGGCCGACTCGCCGAGCCGGGTGCGCAGCGATTGAATGCTTTGGTCCAGGCCGAAGAGAATTTCCCGCCGGTGGTTGTCGCGCACCATGCTCTGCAGCCAGAAAAAGGAGCAAATGCGCGCGCCGCGCGTCACTGGATGCACCTGATGCAAGCTGCTCGACGGATACAGCACGAGGTCGCCGGCCGGCAGCTTCACTTCATGCGTCCCGTAGTTGTCGACCACCTCGAGTTCACCGCCGTCATAGTCGTCCGGGTCGCTCAGGAACAGCGTGCACGACAGGTCGGTCCGCAATTGCTCGCCGGTGCCCGGGATCGACCGGACCGAGCCATCGACATGCAAGCCGTAGTGCTCGCCGCCCTCGTAGCGGTTGAAGAGCGGCGGCACGAAACGAAATGGCAGCGCCGCCGAATGAAAGAGGGCGCTGCGTGCCAACGCGGTCAACACCGTCCTCGCGAGTTCGCGGCTTACGGCCGAATGTTCCGGCAACTGGCGGTTGCTCTTGACCTTCGCACCCTGCGCGCCGACGGTCTCCCGGCCGTCTTCCCAGTCCGCCTCATCCAGGGTCGATCGAAGTGTGCGGACTTGATCGGGCGTCAGCACATCCGGCACATGCAGCATCATTTTGGAGCAGCCTTACAAGAAAAAAGCCCCGGCGATGAGGTCGGGGCTCGAGTGTCGCACCGCGGTCGGCGCGACCGGTTGTCAATGCATCAGAACGCGAAGTTCGCCGTCATGCGGTAAGTACGCGGCGCGCCCGGCGTGTAGCGATAGCCGCTCTTGTTGATCGCTCCCACGTAGTCCTTGTCGGCCAAGTTGTAGACGTTGAACTGCAAGTCGATGTTCTTGTTGATGCGATAAGACGCCATGGCGTCGAACACCCAGTAGGACTCGACGAAAGCCGGCGTGCCCACGGCGCCATCGGTGCCGCGCGAAAGCTTGCCGTTGAAGCGGGCGCCAGCGCCCACCGTCAGACCGAACGGAAGCTTGTAGGTCGTCCATGCGCTGAACGAATTCTTGGGCGTGTACGCCAGCACCGAGCCGCCGTCGGCCAGCACCGACGGGCCGCTCAGGATCTTCGTGTCTTGCGTCGTGAAACCGGTGCTCACGCCCCAGTTGTCGGTGATCGCGCCAGCAGCACCGAGTTCAAGGCCCTGCACGCGTTTTTTGCCAGTCTGGTAGTAGAGGCCGCTGACGGCGTCTTGCACCACATCGTTGCTCACGTCCGTACGGTAAATCGCGGCCGTCAGTGCCAGCTTCTTGTTGAGCACGTCCCATTTGGTGCCCAACTCATAAGTCTTGGTCTTCTGCGGCAAGAAGTCGGTGCGGCTTGCGTTGTTGCCGGTTCCGCCTGCCGCCAGCGCGAAGTTGTTGCCGCCCGGCGGCTGCGCACCCGTGCCGTATGCGGCGTAGACGCTGCTGTTGTCGGTCGGCTTGTACACGATGCCCAACTTACCGGTCCACAGCTTGCCGGAGGTCGAGAACGCGCTCGGCGTAAGTACGCCCGTGGTGGCATTGAGTGCGTTCGCAGCGTAGTCGGTGGAGTAATGGTCGAAACGCAGGCCACCTGTCAGGCTCCAGCGCTCGCTCAGTTTGACCGTGTCGAACACATAGGCGCCGACGGTGGTCGTCTTGCCTTCGGTGTTCGCGCCGTTTTGAAGACGCAGATAACCGGCGACATTCGGATTCGGGTTGTACAGATTGGCCGCAGGCCAGGTGCCGCTGTTGCGAATGCCGGGATAGCCGAACACCGCCGCGCCCTGACCGTAGTAGCCGAGCGTGTCTTGCTCTTCGCGGATCAACTCGACGCCAGCGTTCAGCGTGTGGCCGACGCCACCCGTGTCGAACTTGGCGCTGACATTGGTCTGGTTGGTCAGGATGGTGTTTTCCTGATTCTTGTTCGTCGGATTGCTCCGAGCCACGGTCCAGCCCAGCGGGTTCAGAGGGTTGGGCGTCAGCAGGTTGGCAGTGGTCGCCATGAACGACGTCAGCTGGTAGTCCTGCTCGGTCTTTCCGTAGCGGAATGTGTTGCGCAGCGTGATGTCGGGGGTGAGGTCGTGCTCGACACGGGCCGTGAACATGTTCTGGGTCACGTGATCGAAGTCCGACGACGTTCCGTAGAAGTTGCTCGAATTGACGCGTGATGCGGCCGTCAAGTAGTTGCGGCGGTTCGCCAAAGTTGCAATGTCCGGCGTCGTATAGCCCGGCAGGCCGATCGTGGACACACCGCCATCCGGCACGTTGTTCTGCTGGATGTGGACCAGGTCGAAATACAGGCGCGTCGGCGTGCCGAGGCCGAGTGCCAGCGAAGGCGCAATGCCCGAACGCTTGTTCTTGACCACGTCGCGACCCGACACATCGGCGTCTTCGGTGAACGCATTGAGCCGGAATGCCGCGCCCGCGCCGCCCGGACCGCTCAGCGCCTTGTTCCAGTCGATGGTGCCGCGCTTGAAGCTGTCGCTGCCGAAGCCGACCGAGCCGAAGAAGCTGTCGGTCAACGTCGGCTTCTTGGTGATCAGGTTGATGTAGCCGGTCGGCGCCGTGCGGCCGGTGTCGCTGCCCGCCGGTCCTTTCACGACCTCGATCTGCTCGATGTTGAAGGTGTCGCGCGAGACCGAACCGGTGTCGCGGATGCCGTCCACGAAAATGCTGCTGGATGTGTCGAAGCCGCGCAGGTAGATGGCGTCGCCCGTGCTGGTGTTGCCGTTTTCACCCAGGTAGAACGCGCCGGCTCCCGGCGTGTTGCGCAGCGCTTCGGTCAGGGTGGTTGCGCCTTGTTCGCGCAGGATTTGTTCCTTGAGGACCTGGATGGTCTGCGGCGTGTCGACCAGCGGTGCGGTGAACTTGGGATTGGCCGAGGTGTCGGCCTTGTAGTCGCTCGAGCCCGCCGAGTCTTGCACGCGGATTTCCTGCAGCGTGGCGCTGCCTGCGGTTTGCGCGGCAGCAGGCAATGCAAATGCCAGCAATGCGGCAGCGGCGGCGCCGGTAAGTTGGGGGGATGGACGCGCAACGGCGTGCTTGCGGCTCTTGATGTAGGCCATGAAGGGTTCTCCGGAAAGATCGGCAAATGAGAACTCGACTGGCGGGTCCCGTGCGAGCAGCCGCAATGGGCGCTGGGGGATTGGCTGGGTGAGCTGATGCGCGAGCAAGTCGCGCCATCAGGGCAGGATGATAATGACTCTCAATAACTTTTTACACAAACTTCACACGACCGACGTCATTCAGCGATGTTCGTTGCAGCCATGCAACGATTGGCCCGCGGAGAATCGCTCTCAGTAAACGTCGCGCCGATAGCGGCCTTCGCGCGCAAGTGCATTCAGTTCCGCGTCGCCCAGAATTTGACGCAGCGCCGAGTCGACACCCGAGGCCATGCCTTTCAGGCTGCCGCACACGTAGATCGCTGCGCCGCGCCGCATCCATTCCGTCAACACGTCGGCGTGCTGAAGCAGGCGGTGCTGAACGTAAAGCCGCTCGGGCTGGTCTCGCGAAAACACCATGTCCAGCCGCGGCAAATGCCCCGTCGCCTGCCATGCCTCGATCTCGGCCCGGCACAGGAAGTCGTACGCGGCATTCCGTTCACCGAAGATCAACCAGTTGTCGGCAGCAGCATGAATATCGCTGGCGCCAGCGTCTTGGGATGAGCGTTCGGTGGCAGCGGCGCGTGCGCGCAGATGGCTGCGCAAGCCGGCGAGGCCGGTGCCGTTGCCAATGAAAATGAGTGGCCGGTCCGCATTGCCCTCAAGCCAAAAGCGCGTGTGCGGCCGAAGGCGCATGGCAACCGTGTCGCCGATCGACAGCGTCGATGTCAGCAGGCCGGATGCTGCGCCCAGGCTGCCATCGGGGTGCTGCTCCTGCCGCACGAGCAGTTCGACGCGCCCGTCAGTGGCGATCGACGCGACGGAATAGTCGCGCAACCGACCGGCATCGCCCGCGAGCTGGATCTGGACGAGGTCGCCCGAACACCAGTCCGCGTGAAGACCGTGTGGCGGCTCGAGGGCCAGTTGATAGACCGGTGCGCCGGCGCTCCCCGCGTTCAGCAGCGCACGTGACGCGAGCCGCCAGGGCGCGAACAAACCGGTTTGCCGGATGGTCTTGTCGCTTGCCGCCGCTTCGCCTGCTCCAGCTGCGCCGTCAGCGGCATCTGTGTGCCAGTGCGCGCGCCATTGGGCCAACGACGCCGGGTCGCCGTTGTGGACGTCGATGCGTGCAACCATCGGCCGCGCGCCCGTGCGCGCCAGCCATTTGTCGAGAGCGCGTCCGAAGCCGCAAAAGTTGTCGTAGCCACGGTCGCCCAAGGCCAGCACCGCGTAACGCAGTGCCGGCAACTTCAATGGCAGGCTCATCACTTTCTCGGCGAAGACGGCGGCGCCATCCGGCGCATCGCCTTCGCCGTAGGTGCTCGCGATAACGAAGGCGCGCGTTGCACCTTCGAGGGTCGAGGCATCCACGTCGTCGAGCGCCAACACGCGCGTCGGCGTGCCCGCGCCGTGCAACCAGCGGGCGGTGTCCCAAGCGATCGACTCGGCCTGGCCGGTTTGACTGGCGAAGAGAACCAGGGCCGGCCGTGTTGTCCCGTCGCCGGCCAGCGCTTGCGCTGCGCGACGCGCTTCAGAACGACGCCGGCGTTGTCGCACGAACACGGCTGCGCAGAGGGCGATATAGCCGAGCAACATCGCGCCTGCGCCGAGCGCGCGTGCCAACGTTTCACTCATCGCGCTTGCGTGGCGTGCGTGTTCCAGGCCGAACTGGCGCGCATTGCCGACGCGTTGCCGCCGCGGCAAACGAATCGCGCGGCGATGTCGTGCGTCTCCGCGAACGTCATGCCGTCGACAGATCCCAGCACGGTCA
>JAQGMP010000488.1 GCA_028292285.1 Variovorax sp.
AGATCGCGGCTGAATCGATGCAGCACGTAGTCGAGCACCTCGTCCGACAGCATCACGCCGCGGGCATCGGCCGCCTGGCGCAACACCGCGCGGCGCTCGGGCTCGCTCAGCACCTGCAGGTGAAACACGTGCCCCCAGCCGAGCCGCGTGCGAAGGTCTTCGCGCAACGGCAAATCGGCCGGCGGCAACGCGCCCGCTGCCACCACGCCCCGCTGCAAGGTCTGCGCGTTGACGAACCAGTTGAAGGCCGCGTGCTGCTGCACCGCGGTGTAGAGATGTACATCGTCCATCAGCACGGCGCTCCATCGCTCGTCGAACTCGGGCGGCTCGACCAAACCGGCATGCAGCCAGCCGACGCTTGCGCCCTGTTCGCGCAATGCAACCCGTACCGATTCGAGCAAATGCGTCTTGCCGCTGCCGCCTTCGCCCCACAAGTAGGTCGGCACGGGCGAATGCAGCGCCGGCCCCGAACCCGCACCGACCCACAATTCGAGATGCCGCAGCGTCGCTTCGTTCGGGCCCGCGAAGAAGCCCGCAAAGGTCGGGCCCGTCGCAATGCCGATGTCGAGCGCCAGCTGTTTCATCCCGGTAGGTTCATGGAGGAGGCCAATGGAGCGAGGTGCCGCGGCCCTTAAAATCGTGAGGAATTCTATCGGCCCGGCCACACTGGTTGCCGGCGCCCGCCTCTCTTCGGCCCTCCTCTCCTATCGACCGCCCATGACTTCCTCTTCGTCCACCCCGCTCAGCTACAAGGATGCCGGCGTCGATATCGATGCCGGCGACGCGCTGATCGACCGCATCAAACCGCTCGCGAAAAAGACGATGCGCGAAGGCGTGCTGGCCGGCATCGGCGGCTTCGGCGCGCTCTTCGAGGTGCCCAAGCGCTACAAGGAACCGGTGCTGGTGAGCGGCACCGACGGCGTCGGCACCAAGCTCAAGCTGGCTTTCGAATGGCAGATGCACGACACGGTCGGCATCGACCTCGTCGCGATGAGCGTCAACGACGTGCTGGTGCAAGGCGCCGAGCCACTGTTCTTTCTCGACTATTTCGCCTGCGGCAAGCTCGACGTCGATACGGCTGCAGCGGTGGTCGGCGGCATCGCGCTGGGATGTGAGCTCAGCGGCTGTGCGCTGATCGGCGGCGAAACGGCCGAGATGCCCGGCATGTACCCGAGCGGCGAATACGACCTCGCGGGCTTTGCCGTCGGCGTCGTCGAAAAATCGAAGATCCTGACCGGCCAGAGCGTGAAGCCTGGCGACGTCGTGCTCGGTCTGGCTTCGAGCGGCGTGCATTCCAACGGATTCAGCCTGGTGCGCAAGGTGATCGAGCGCGCCGAACAGGCCGGCGGTGGCGGCTTGCCCGCCACGCTCGACGGCCAGCCGTTCCGCCAGGCCGTGATGCAGCCGACGCGGCTGTACGTGAAGCCGGTGCTGGCGGCGCTCGCGGCCCATCCGATCAAGGCGCTGGCGCACATCACCGGCGGCGGCTTGCTCGAAAACATCCCGCGCGTGCTGCCAGAAGGCACCGCTGCGCATCTGAAGAAAGGCAGCTGGCCGAAGACCGAACTCTTCGCCTGGCTGCAAAAGGTCGCGGGCATCGACGACATCGAAATGAACCGCACCTTCAACAATGGCATCGGCATGGTGGTCGTGCTCGACGCGGCCGAGGCGGCCGCATGCGGCGCCACGCTTCGCGCCGCCGGCGAGACGGTGTACGAAATCGGCACGATCGCGGCGCGCGGCGAAGGCGCTGCCGTCGTGGTGGCCTGAGCCATCGCCTCGCGACCAGCCGCCGAAGACTTCATCTTCCGCATCGTCCGCATCACACGGCACCATGGCCCGTTCGAACAAGTCTCCTGAATCCGTCGTGCCCGCCCGCAGCACCGCAGCGCCCACGCGCGTGACTCCCGCCACGCCGCCGGCGTCGCGCAGCATCGTGATCGCGAGCTACCTCCTCATCGCCGGCGGCTTGCTGCTGGTGATGTGGAAAGACCTGCTGCCCGGGCTGCTGTTCGTCTGCATCGGTTTCCTCGCCACGCGCTCGCTGGCACGCGGTGTCGAAAGCCTGGTGCGCCGTGCGGCGCCTTCCAGCATCTCCCGCATCGGGAAACCCGTCGTTTCATCGCTTCCCGGTGTACTGGCAGCTGCTTTCGTCGTGCTCGCGCCGATCGCGCTGGTGGCGCTGGCATTCGCCGAAGCACGCGAGTTCGTTCTCAACGCGCCGGAGCAATACAAAGAACTGCTGGACTACATTGCGCGCACCGTGCTCGAACTTCGGCTGAAGCTGCCCGAACAGGTCAGCATGTACCTGCCGGACGGCGCCGCCGAAGTGCAGCGCATGGTTGCCAGCTACCTGCGCACGCAGGCCGGTGCGCTGGCGCTCACGGGCCGGGCCTGGCTGGGCGGATTGCTCTTCGCGTACGTTGGCCTGATCGTCGGCGCACTCGCCGGCGTGGCGCGCGGCCCTCTGGTGCAAGGCCCGCTGGCGACGCAACTGGAGCAGCGCATCCGGCTGTTCGGCGAGGCTTTTCGCCAGATCGTCGCAGCTCAGTTCTGGATCGCGGCATTCAACACGCTGCTCACTGCCGCATTTCTCTTGCTGCTGCTGCCGTTGTGGGGATTGCGCCTGCCGTACGAGCCGGCACTGATCACGCTGACTTTCGTCGCCGGGCTGGTGCCGATCGTCGGCAACCTGCTGTGCAACACGGTGCTGACGCTGGTCGGCCTGTCGGTATCGCCTGCGGCAGCGGCGGCGTGCCTGGTGTTCCTGATCGTGATCCACAAGGGCGAGTACGTCATCAACGCCAAGGTGGTCGGCAGCAAGACGCACATGGCGGTATGGGAACTGCTGGCCGTGATGTTCGTGGCCGAAGCGGTGTTCGGGCCGGCCGGGCTGGTGGCGGCACCACTCTTCTACGCCTACGTGAAGAAAGAGCTGGAAGCGAACCGGCTGGTTTAGCCGCACCGCGCGGCGAAAGCCGACCGGCGGGCGTCAGGTTGGCCGCGCGGCCGGATTCTGGATCGGCGCGGCTTCGGATGCGTTCGGGTCCATCCATACGGCGGCGTGGCTGCGCAGCGCATCGAGCTGCAGCCAGATCAGCGCAAGCTGCGTACGAACGACCCGCACCTGTGCATCGTCCTCGCCCTCCGTGGTGTCCCTGGCCAATGCGCCGAGTGCAGCACGCGCCGACAGCGCGGCCGGCGTTTCGCTCCAGTACAGGTTGCTGCCGCCCAGGCCCTCCGCCAGCCGTTCGAGCGCCAGCGCAGCCTGCTCGGCCGCCTCGCGCAACACGACCGCACGCGGCACATCGCGCAAGGCCTCGCGGTGCGCGCCGAGCGCCGACAGGTAGCTCAGCATGGTGTGCGACTGGATGAGAAAGCGCAGCGCCACGCCGGCGCGCGGCCGCACGAAGTTGGGCTCTCGAAACATCTCCGAGACCGCTGTCGACAGCGCGGCATCCGAGTTGTGCGCGTTGCGTCGCGCCAGCCGGTAGTCCAGGTTGTCGCGCGCGCCCGAGCGATATTGCTCGACGATTTGCCGCAGATAACCGGCGTGATGCCGCATCGCAAGTGCCGCCAATTCGTGAATGCGGCGACCCTGCCAGTGCGGCAGGATCAGCAGCACCGCCAGGCCGGCAATCGCACTGCCGATGGCCGTGTCGATGAGCCGCGGCACGATCAATATTTCGCTGTCGCCGACCTGGTTGAAACACATCAACACCAGCAGCGTCATCGCCGCCGTGGCGACCAGGTAGCGCGCCGTCCGGGTCGCAAAAAA
>JAQGMP010000676.1 GCA_028292285.1 Variovorax sp.
CTGCTCGATCTCGACAAGTTCAAGGCGGCGATTCGCCCCGACACCATTCTGGCGAGCGTCATGTTCGTCAACAACGAAATCGGCGTGGTGCAAGACGTGGTCGCGATCGGCAATGCCTGCCGCGAAATAGGCGTGCTCTTTCATGTCGACGCCGCGCAAGCCACCGGCAAGGTCGAGATCGACATCACCAAGTTGCCGATCGACCTGATGAGCCTCGCGTCGCACAAGACTTACGGCCCCAAGGGCATCGGCGCGTTGTACGTGCGGCGCAAACCCCGTGTCCGGCTTGAAGCGCAGATGCACGGTGGCGGCCACGAGCGCGGCATGCGTTCGGGCACGTTGCCGACGCACCAGATCGTCGGCATGGGCGAGGCGTTTCGCATTGCCAAGCTCGAGATGAAAGAAGACATCGCCCAGGCGGCCGCGCTGCAAAAGCGGTTGCTCGACGGCCTGAAAGATGTCGAACAGGTTTTCATCAACGGCGACCTCGAACACCGCGTGCCGCACAACCTGAACATCAGCTTCAACTACGTCGAAGGCGAGTCGCTGATCATGGGCATCAAGGGCCTGGCGGTGTCGTCGGGTTCGGCCTGCACGTCGGCCAGCCTGGAGCCCAGCTACGTGCTGCGTGCGCTCGGCCGCAGCGACGAACTGGCACACAGCAGCCTGCGCATGACGATCGGCCGTTTCACCACCGAAGAAGAAATCGACTACGCCATTTCCACCATCAAGCACAACGTCGCCAAGCTGCGCGAGTTGAGCCCGCTGTGGGAAATGTTCAAGGACGGCATCGACATCAGCACCATCCAATGGAGTGCTCATTAGCTCGCTCCCCCAAGTCGCTGCGCACTTCGTGTCGCGACT
The DNA here is from genome assembly GCA_028292285.1 of Variovorax sp. Classification (GTDB taxonomy): domain Bacteria; phylum Pseudomonadota; class Gammaproteobacteria; order Burkholderiales; family Burkholderiaceae_C; genus Variovorax. The sequence continues at coordinate 865 of JAQGMP010000676.1, forward strand.
CCCACCCCCACCGGGGGCAACATCAGCGGCCTGGCAAAGCCAGCTCCGCGATGTTCTTGAACTGAATTAGAAGAGGTATCCCATGGCATATTCATCGAAGGTCATCGACCATTACGAAAATCCCCGCAATGTCGGTTCGTTCGAAAAGGGCGACGACTCGGTCGGCACCGGCATGGTGGGCGCTCCCGCTTGCGGCGACGTCATGAAGCTGCAGATCAAGGTCAACCCGGAAACCGGCGTGATTGAAGACGCGCGCTTCAAGACTTACGGTTGCGGTTCGGCCATCGCCTCGTCGTCGCTCGTGACCGAATGGGTCAAGGGCAAGACGCTGGACGAAGCCGCTTCGCTCAAGAACGCGCAGATCGCGGAAGAACTGGCGTTGCCGCCCGTCAAGATTCATTGCTCGATCCTTGCGGAAGATGCGATCAAGGCTGCAGTCAACGACTACAAGGCGAAGCACGCCGCGTCGGCTGGCAAGGCGGCGCCTCAGCAGGAAGCGGTTCACTGATCATGGCCGTGACCCTTACCGATGCGGCCGCGCGCCACGTCAATCGCTACCTCGGTAAGCGTGGCAAGGGCGTCGGTGTGCGTCTGGGCGTGAAAACCACCGGCTGTTCCGGGCTTGCGTACAAGCTTGAATACGTCGACGAGTTCGCGCCCGAAGATGTCGTGTTCGAAGACCGCGGCGTGAAGGTGCTCGTCGATCCGAAGAGCCTGGCTTACATCGACGGCACGCAACTCGACTTCGTCCGCGAGGGCTTGAACGAAGGCTTCAAGTTCATCAATCCGAACGAGCGCGATCGGTGCGGTTGCGGAGAGAGCTTCAGGATCTGACACAACGCGCACCTCGCGCTCGAGCCGCCACCATGTCATGTGCTGGCGGCTTTTTACTGCCATGAATCTCAACGACACCGATTTCGAGCTTTTCGCCGTATCTGCGACCTTTGCGCAAGATCGCACGGCACTGGACGCGCGCTGGAAAGAGTTGCAGCGCGAGGCGCACCCGGATCGTTTTGCAGCGCAAGGCGCGGCCTCTCAGCGCCTGGCGATGCAATGGTCGGTGCGGATCAACGAGGCGTACCAGCGTCTGAAAGATCCGATCAAGCGCGCGACCTATTTGTGCGATCAACACGGCGCACCGATCGACGCCGAGACCAACACGGTCATGCCACCCGCGTTCCTGATGCAGCAGATGGAATGGCGAGAGACGCTCGATGGCGCGACCGAAATACACGCCGTCGACGCGTTGCGCACCGAGGTCGAGGCGGCACGCGCGTCTGCACTCTCATCGCTGGATTCGCTGATCGATGAAAAAGGCGACTACGCCGCGGCGGCGCAACAAGTGAGAGCCCTCATGTTCATCGAGCGCTTTGCCGACGACGTCGAGTCCAAAGCCGATCAGTTGGGACAATAGCAAGATGAACCATCCCCACGCCCATCACTTCATGTATTCGCTGACGCCCGAGGAAACACCGACCGCCCTTGGGACGGCCCGGCGGGAGGTCTGATGGCACTGCTGCAGATTTCCGAACCGGGCCAGGCGCCGGACCCGCATCAACGGCGTATCGCCGTCGGCATCGACCTCGGCACGACGCACTCGCTCGTGGCTGCCGTACGCAACGGCGTGGCCGAGTGCTTGCCGGACGACCAGGGCCGCGTCATCCTGCCTTCCGTCGTGCGCTATCTCGATACCGAGCGTCGACAGATTGGCTTTGATGCGTTGGCCGCACGTGCGCAGGATGCCGCCAACACCATCACGTCGGTCAAGCGGCTCATGGGCCGGGGCTTGTCCGACATCGTCAATCGCGATGCGATGTCGTACCGGCTGGTGGACGAGGGCGGCATGGTCAAGGTCGATACCGCCGCCGGCATCAAATCGCCGGTCGAGATCAGCGCCGAGATCCTGGCCACACTGCGCTACCGTGCCGAAGACACCTTCGATGATTCGCTCTATGGCGCCGTCATCACCGTGCCGGCCTACTTCGATGAAGGCCAGCGACAGGCCACCAAGGACGCCGCTCAACTCGCCGGCATCAACGTGCTGCGGCTCATCAGCGAACCGACCGCCGCAGCTATCGCCTACGGCCTCGACAATGCGAGCGAAGGCGTCTACGCGGTCTACGATCTGGGCGGCGGCACCTTCGACATCTCGATCCTCAGGCTGACGCAAGGCGTGTTCGAGGTCATTGCGACCGGCGGCGACTCTGCCCTGGGCGGCGACGACTACGACCATGCGCTTGCGGACTTCGTCCTTGCCCAAACCGCCGCACGCACGGGCAGCGATGCCGATCGGGCGACGATGCTGGTGGCGGCGCGCGCTGCCAAGGAGGCGCTGACGACATCGGCTTCGACATTCCTGCGTGCCACCGTGTCGGGCGTCGACCTGCAGTTCGAACTCACGCGCGAACAGTTCGACGCGGTGACCAAGCCGCTGACGGATCGCACCATCGCGGCCGTACGCAAGGCTCTGCGCGATGCCAAGCTCAAGTCGGACGACCTCCAAGGCATCGTCATGGTCGGTGGTTCCACGCGCATGCCGCAAATTCAACATGCGGTCGGCGAGTTTTTCGGCCGCGCGCCGCTCACCAACCTGAACCCCGACGAGGTCGTCGCACTTGGCGCAGCGATCCAGGCCAACCAGTTGGCCGGCAATGGCGGCGCCGACGATCTGCTGTTGCTCGACGTGATCCCCCTGTCGCTCGGCATCGAGACCATGGGCGGGCTGGTGGAGCGCATCGTGCCGCGCAACGAAACCATTCCCACGGCCAAGGCCCAGGACTTCACCACCTACAAGGACGGCCAGACGGCACTGGCGCTGCACGTGGTGCAAGGCGAGCGCGACCTGGTGCAGGATTGCCGCAGCCTCGCGCGCTTCGAGTTGCGCGGCATCCCGCCGATGGCGGCCGGCGTGGCACGCATACGCGTGACCTTCACCGTCGATGCCGATGGTTTGCTCAGCGTGAGCGCGCGCGAACAGGGCAGCGGCGTCGAAGCGCGTATCGATGTGAAGCCTTCGTACGGCCTCACCGATGACCAGATCGCCCGCATGCTGCAGGAAAGCTTCAGCACGGCGGAAGCCGACATGAAGGCGCGGGCGCTGACCGAAGCCCGCGTGGATGCCGAACGGATGTTGCTGGCGACGCAAAGCGCGCTGGACGCCGACGGCGATCTGCTGGAGGGGCGGGAACGCGAACGCATCGCCGGGTTAATGGAGCAGCTGCGCAACGTTGCGGCACGAAGCGCCGACGCGGCCGCCATCGAAGCTGCGACCAAGGCCTTGGCCGACGGCACCGAAGCGTTCGCCGCGGCGCGGATGAACAACAGCATCAGCAAGGCCCTGGCCGGCAAGAACCTCGAGACGCTATGACCACCATCCAGATCCTGCCGCATCCCGAGTACTGCCCCAACGGCGCGGAGGTGAGCGTGCCCGCGGGCACCTCGATCTGCGAGGCCTTGCTGGACAA
>JAQGMP010000021.1 GCA_028292285.1 Variovorax sp.
GTGATCGACGGCAAGATCAACGGCAACGCAGCCAAGTGGATCAACCACTCGTGCGCGCCGAACTGCGAAGCCGATGAAACCGATGGCCGTGTGTTCATCAAGGCGCTGCGCAACATCGCGGCGGGCGAAGAGCTCAACTACGACTATGGGCTGATCATCGACGAGCCGTACACCGAAGCCCTGCTCGCCGAATTCCCGTGCTGGTGCGGTGCCGAGGCGTGCCGCGGCACCTTGCTCGCGCCGAAGGAAGACGAGAAAAAGAAGAAGAAAAAGAAGGCCAAAAAGAAAGCGAAGAAAGAGGCCAAAGCCGACAAGGCAAAGGACAAAGCCAAGGCCGAAAAGAAAGCCAAGGACTCCGGCAAGAAAGACAAGTCCGCCAAGGATTGACGCGATGGCACCGAGCCACGCCTGGAACCCGGATCGGCTGGCGGCAGCCATGGCGCCGCTGCTGCCCGGCATGGCCGTCGAGGTGGTCGAAGAGATCGATTCGAGCAACACCGAGCTGATGCGACGCGGCCGCGCGGGGCAACTCGCGCCGGTGCTGCTGGTGGCGGAGCGCCAAACCGCCGGCCGCGGCCGGCTCGGGCGCCCTTGGCAAAGCGCTCAGCAGACGGAGGAGCCGGCATCGCTGACCTTTTCGATGGGCCTGCCGCTGGCGCCGCGCGACTGGTCGGGCCTGTCGTTGGCGGTCGGGGTCAGCGTGGCGGAAAGCCTCGATGCACACCGCAATGCGCGCCTGGCCCTCAAGTGGCCCAACGACCTCTGGGTCGACGATCGCAAGCTGGGCGGCATCCTCATCGAGACGGCATTGCCGCAAGCTGCTGTCAGTGATGTGGCATCGCGCTGGCTGGTGATCGGCATCGGTTTGAACATCGGCCCCAGAGAGGCCGCGGGACTCAGCACCGCGCCGGCCTGGGTGCGGCAATGGTTGCCCGAGGCCACGCCGTCGAGCGTGTTGCAAATGCTGGTCGTACCACTGCTGCGCGACGTGCTGGCTTTCGAAGCGCAAGGCTTCGCGCTTTTCGCAGAACGCTTTGCGGCGCGCGATGCCTTGCAGGGCCGCGAAGTGCAACTCAGCGACGGCACCGTCGGTCGCTGTGAAGGCGTCGGCTGGGGCGGCGAACTGCGCGTGCATACTGAGAAAGGCATGCAATCCATCTCCAGTTCCGAAGTCAGCGTGCGCCCGCGTGGGCCGGCGGCCTGAAGCCATGCTGCGCTGGATTTTCTTCGCGCTGGTCGCTCTCAACCTCGGCTACTTTTTGTGGTCGGGCGATGGCGGCCCAGCGGCTGGCAGCGAACGTGAACCGCAGCGTCTCGGCCAACAGGTGCGGCCTCAGATGCTGCAGATTCGCAAGGGCGACGCGGTGGCGCCGACCACGCCGGCTCCAGCGCCAACGTCCGCCGCGGCTGCGATCACCGCGGCGCCGGCGACGGATGCCAACGCGGCGCGCTGACCTCGTGCGGCGCAGGTCTTGGCCTGCCCTGCTCGTCAGGACTTCGCGGTGTCGAAGCGCACGCTGAAAAGCGCGCCGGGCGGCAGCGCACCAGGATGCGCGTCCTCCAGCGTGACGGTCGCCAGATGCTGCCGCGCGATTTCCCGGACGATCGGCAAGCCCAGCCCCGAGCCGTCGGCCTCGTTCCCCAGCACCCGATAGAACGGCTCGAACACCAGTTCGCGCGCCGATTCCGCGATCCCCGGGCCCGAGTCCTCGACCTGCAGCAACACGATGTGCCCGAACGGATCGGCCAGCACCCGCGCGGTGATCACGCCGGGCCTGTCGAGCGATGACGGCGTGTAGGCGATCGCGTTGTCGACCAGGTTGCGGACCAGTTCCTTCAACAACGTCGCGTTGCCTTCGAGCATGACGCCCGGCGCGCCGGGTTCCACGCCGTCATAGCCGAGGTCGATGCGCTTTTCGATGGCGCGCGGCACCGCCTCGCGCACGACTTCGACGGTCAGCCGGGCCAGATCGCACGGTTGCCAGGCCAGCGCGCCAGCGCCGCCTTCGGCACGGGCCAGCGCGAGCAGCTGGTTCACGGTGTGCGTGGCGCGGATGCTCGATCGGCCGATCTGCTTCAGGGACTGTTTCAGGTCATCGGCATTGGCGCCTTCTCGCTGCGCCAGATCGGCCTGCATGCGCAAGCCGGCGAGCGGCGTCTTGAGCTGGTGCGCCGCGTCGGCCAGAAAGCGCTTTTGCGTGGCGATCGATTCCTTGAGCTTGGTCAGCAGCCCGTTGACCGAGGCGACCAGGGGCGCCACTTCGTACGGCACCAATCGATCGTCGAGCGGGCTCAGGTCATCGGGCTTGCGTTCCCGAATCCGTTCTTCCAGCTCCGACAGCGGCTTGATGGCCCGCACCAGCGCGAGCCAGATCAAGAGGATCGCGAGCGGCAAGATGGCGAACTGCGGCAACAGCACGCCCTTGATGATCTCGGTCGCCAGCACCTGCTGCTTCTCGCGCGTTTCAGCGACTTGTACGAGCACCAACGGCGCCGTTTCGAGCGGCGGCTGGACCCATGTGTAGGCCACGCGCACCGTTGCGCCGCGCATTTCGGCATCGCGCATGTGCACCGCGCCGACACTCGCAAATTCGTCATCGGGCGGCGGCGGTATGTCGTGGTCGCCGCCCAGCGATTCGCCATTCGATGCCAGCACCTGGTAGTAGACGTGGTCGGTCTCGTCGGCACGCAGGATCTCGCGCGCCGGCTGCGGCAGGTTGAACAACACCCGCTTGTCTTGCACCGTGACCAGCTTGGCCAGCGTCTGCACGTTGTATTCGAGCGCGCGATCGAACGGTGCGTTGGCGATGCCCTGCGCCACAAGCCAGGTGAGCCCGATGCTGACCGGCACCAGCAGCAGCAGCGGCGTCAGCATCCAGTCGAGGATTTCCCCGAACAGGGAGCGCTGGCCGCGCTGGAAGAGCTTCACGCCGGAATCTTCTCCAGGCAGTAACCGAGGCCGCGAACGGTCGCGATGCGCACCGGCCCTTTTTCGATCTTCTTGCGCAGGCGATGGATGTAGACCTCGATGGCGTTGAGGCTCACTTCTTCGCCCCATTCGCAGAGCCGCTCGACCAACTGGTCTTTGCTGACCAGCCGTCCGGCACGTTGCAACAGCACCTCGAGCAAGCCGAGTTCGCGTGCCGAGAGCTCGACCATCTTGCCGTCGATGGTCGCCACGCGGCCGGCCTGGTCGTACACCAGCGGGCCGTGCTTGATGGCGTTGCTGGTGCCGCCCATGCCGCGCCGCGTGAGGGCGCGCACGCGGGCTTCGAGCTCTTGCAGCGAAAAGGGCTTGGCCATGTAATCGTCGGCGCCGTAGTCGAGGCCCTTGACGCGCTCTTCGACGCTGTCGGCCGCCGTGAGCACCAGCACCGGCATCTGCGAGCCACGAGCGCGCAGGCGTTTCAGGATTTCGAGGCCGTGCAAATTGGGCAGGCCGAGGTCGAGGATCAGCAGGTCGAATTCGCTGTTGGTCATCAATGCCGCGTCGGCTTGCGAGCCGGTGGCGACATGGTCGACCGCCGCTCCCGAGGTGCGCAGGCTGCGCAGCAGGGCATCGGCCAGCACCTGGTCATCTTCTGCAATCAGAATCCGCATCGCCACCTCCGGCTTGTTGCGCAAATTTTAGGCTGCGGCATAGGCTTCGAGGCCGATGGTTACCACCGTGGCGATGTCGTCGCCGACACTCGCGCGAAACTCGACTTCCGCTTGCTCGACGGCTTTGCGAAAAGCTTCGAGCCAGGCGAGGCCGTCAGGCGTGAATTGCACGCGTCGGGCGCGTGCATCGAGCGGATCAGGGCCACGGGTGACCAGGCCCCACGCCTCGCATTGGTCGACCAGCGTTCCCATGGCCTGCTTCGTCATGCCGGCGCTTGCCGCCAGCGCCGTGAGCCGTGCGCCGTCGCGTGCCAGATGCCGGGTGATGTGGATGTGCGCCGCGCTGATCTGCGAACGCGCCGCCAGATTCGACAGCGCCAGCGGCACGTCGATGTCGTGCGCCATGAGCGCCAGCACGCGCTCGTCGAAGCGACGCATCGCGTGGCCCAGCAGTCGACCCAAATGCGTCTGGCGCCATGCGTTTTCAGGATCGGGAGTCATGCGTTGAATAGTAAATCAAACTGACTAAAAAACAGGTTTACTTCAATCAATGAGCCCCTACACTACTGTTCAAGCATCCAGCCTCTGATTAAAAGCAGATGGATGAAAGTCATTCCAACCCGTTGATATTCAAGGAGATTCTCAAATGGATGCACTCGTCAAAGGCACCAGCATTTCGATCGCCGGCAGCGAAAAAGCCAAGGCACTGCAAGCTGCGCTGGCGCAAATCGAAAAGCAGTTCGGCAAGGGCACGATCATGCGGCTGGGCGAAGGCGAAGCGCTCGAAGACATCCAGGTGGTGTCGACCGGCTCGCTCGGCCTGGACATCGC